>JAMCQR010000001.1 GCA_023379555.1 Thermoplasmatota archaeon
TTCTGTACGCGCCATTGATGCTTTCTCCGAACGTTTTCTTGTTTCTGCAGAGATTTTCCCGCCCAGTCGTGCAATATTCACAGGTACCGCAGGGGACGTAGATGAGGCTCGCCACTCGGTCTCCTTCTTTGAACTTCTTGACATTCGAGCCCACTTTCTTTACCACACCTGAGATTTCGTGTCCGGGAACGATAGGAAGTACGACTCTTGGAAGAAACCCCTCCATCGTCAGTATGTCTCTGAAGCAAATACCTGTTTCACTCTGCTCAATGAGAACTTCATTTTCACGTAACTGTTCTTCCTCTATTTCTTTGACAACTGGGTACTCCTTGAGTTTGGAAAGTACTGCAGCTTTCTGCATGTTCCAGAATCGAATATTGGAATATATGTTTATAGAGCCTTTGCGACCTCGTTCCTGGCGTCGACCATGCTCTTCAGTTTATCGAAACCAACTTCCCTGCTTCTCGTCCTCAGTCCGCAATCAGGGTTGATCCTCAGTCTGTCTGGTTCCATGAATTTGAGAGAATACTCTATCCTCTCCTTAATCAGTTGAGTCGGCTCAATGAAATCACGATGTATATCTGTCACTCCAAGTCCCAGTGATATTTTCTTTGTGATGCTGTCTGCGACTTCTTTGAACCTTTTCACATCATCATACCCGCTGCGATGATCGCTGAGGGAAATCGGATCCCTGTTTGCGAACTCCAGGTTATAGACAGATATGTCCAGCGAAGGGGCTATATTGTAAAGGAGTCCGTAGTCAGTGCTGTAGCAGACATGAAGGTGCGTTTCTATTCCGCTTATCCCCTTAACACTTTCGTTCACCGAATCCCTGACAATCTCCATTTCATCAGGATGAGTCGTCGCGGCAGGCTCATCTATCTGGACCTGAAGGACCTTATCTCCCCATGCTGCTTTCAGTTCCCTTATTTCCTGATTCATTATCCTGCCAAATGCCATTGCTAACTCTTCCCTGCTCTTGTAGTGGTCGTTGAATGACCAGTCCATAAGTGTGTAGGGTCCAGTCACTGGAAGTTTGATATTTTTCTTATTCATCCCTTTGAACAGTTCTATTTCTTCCATATGGAAAGGTTCTTTCCTCGAAATTTCACCATAGACGCTCCCCTTGTTGTAGTATCTGTTGTCAAACGATCTTACGGGGCCATAGATCTTTATCCCGTCCATCCTTGCGGCGGGATGCTCATACATTTCCCACCTGTACATTTCTCCTCCGACCCCTATGTTCATGAGTCCACTCTTGTCGAAGAGGTCAAGCGTCTCCACAGTAGCCCTCTTTGCGACTTGTTCAAACTCATCTTCTTTGTATGACCTGAACTTGGAAGAGAGGTAAGTGGGCTTTCTGAAACTTCCGATTTCTTGTGTGATGAGTTCTTCCATTATTGACCACCCTTGAAGCTGAAAATTTTCTTGTCCGCAATAGTCCTCGGTAGAAAATCAAAACTCTCGGTATTTGCGACTATGAGTCTATCAAATTCATTGGCATATGGTTTGACTTTCTCAAGAACACCATCGTTTATCCTCGTTGTCTGGGCATCGACGACCTTCACTCCCGGAACCTCGCAGTACTTTGAATACGAGTATGGATCGTCCCCGATGATCGAAAAGAACTTGGCGGATCCATTTGAATTGAATTTTCCCGTCACCACCAAATACGTTGAAGCTACGCTATTCAGCTCGTTGTATATTTCATAGTTGTTCGACTCAAACGGTTCAAAAACCAGGAGCCGTTTTATCTTGAAAAATTTGACAATTTCCAAGTAAATGTCACTGAGTCGCTTTCTAGCCTCTTCCTGACTCCCGGAAACCTTACTCATTTTCACGAAAGAATTTATCCCCGGGAGGAAGTGAAGATAAGATTCACTACCATTATCGTGGTATATTGGAAATGGAGGATTCTCCTCTACTTCTCTGAGTCCATTGAAAGCTCTCAGCTTACCAACCCTCTCTATCTCAGGTTCCCTGTAGAATGTGTTTGTCTCCTTGTATCTTGAAAGCGGGCCAAGCTTGATCCCTTCTATTGAGAGTGCAATTGGACGTAGCAAATCATACCAGTTGAACAGCGGATCAGTGAAGTAATTAATTCCAGCCTCCTTCACAAGGTCAAAGTATAATGAAGATTCCTCTTGAATCTTGTTAGATATTTCATCAGAAGTAAGCTGTCCTTTCTCCCATTTCCCATACGCCTTCCTAAGATTCTCAGATCTAGGATAAATTCCATACAGCAAAGAAATCAGTTCCACTTTTAATCACTCCAGAGTTTCTTAATTTCTGAATACCATTCTTCTCCAATCGATAGTATTTCCGTCCTTCGATTGTGTGAACTCATTGATAAATCTTCTAATGAGCTATATGATATTAAATGTTCTTTATTTCAGGAAGAAAAAAGAACTGACCTTTCCAGTTACTCTTTCATTCGATTCACTTGACCTTGTCCCCCATAATCTTGAGTGTGCTTCTGGAACTCAGCATTGCTAGGGTGGAAATTATCGTCAGGGCTCCCAGAAGGAGTATCACGATAATGTCAAAGAGGGAAGGTGGATCTCCACTCAGCCCATTACCACTTTGAGACTTTATGGAATTGACTGACGCAGTTACAACACCAAGATTGGTCGCAATGGATGCTGTGTTGTTAGACACATTGGTTATAGTTCCAGTAATATTGCCCAAACAAGTCTCTATAACAGCATAAGAATTGTTGAGCCAAGGAATGCCCGATCCCGATCCAAAAATGCTTGTGTTGAGGTCACTGAGGGAGGCGTTAATCTCACCCGCTGATGTCATTATTTTAGCAGTATCTCCGGTAATACTTACTATTGAGGCATTGACGGATTTGAGAGACACCTCAACCGTTCCTATAGAGGTGTTCATCTCCACCATTCCCATGTGGATCGAGAAGATAGTGGCATTGATGGAATTTAGCGAGACCTTTATTGATCCGATCTCTGTACTGATGACTGCATCCGTTCCGTTGATTCCCTCAAACGATGCGTTCAACGAATTCAGCGAAGCAGTAACAGTACCAATGTTGGTAACGATTTCAGCTTCCCCAGCACTGATTGAGGTGATGGTTGTGCTTAAGGAGGACAGTGAAGTTTGCATTGTTCCTACATTGGTTGCAATAATCGCTTGGCCGTTCTTCACACTTTCAATAGTTGCATTGATAGTTCTGAGTTGAGCAGTCATGGTTCCGAACGATGTCTGAATTTCTGCGACGTCACCATTTATGGCCACGACGGCGGCATTAAGTTGTGAAATAGGCACCGATAGAGTTTGATTAATTGAGCTTGTTATTTCAGCAATTTGATTAGACGTAATACCCATTAAATACGCCCCATTGCCCTCAATTAATGTAATACGATATCCAGATTGTGAAATCAAGCTCCCCATTGTCGATGAAACTGATGTCACATCATAGGTGACTGAGGCAAACGCAATTGGAGGCGTCGTGTGGCCATTTGAACTTCCAATATTTTCGTAGAGTGAGAATTTCACTCTAATGACATTAGATGAGAAGTTCCATGAGTTTACCTGTGCTGAAACGATGAACGAACCTTGAGGATTGGCCGGATAGAGCTGAATCGCAGTGACATTGCTAGAAAAAGTGAAATTCCCCCCTCCCTGAATGATATAGTTTCCACTCATTGACTCCGAAGGATATTGCATCCAGAGTTGTGTCCCTTGAGTTGTCAATGTAGTCTGTCCTTGTGTAATGACCGTCATAATTGTAATCGGCAAAAATTCATAACCCACAATCCACCACATTCCGGGTTGATCATTCGGCATCACAAATGAAAAGAGAAGATAGTATCCAACCGGTGTGAGAAAACTGACGTACGTTGGTACAGCATCTACAGTCTCATAAGAGGAACCATTCAGAGTAACAGTGACCTCATAATAGCTAGCTGAAGGTATCGTGGCTCCCAGAAAATAAGATTCGTTTATTAATTGACCCGGAAAAGCATTCATGGGTCCCGTTTGAACAGGACTTAGGGAAATACTTGAACCATCGGTATCAGGCGCTGTTTCAAAGTTACTCGGTGTTGTTTGTTGCCACTTACTGCCAGCGTTACTTTGGTCACTTAGAATGAACGCCAAACCTCCAAATACAATGACAACCACCAATATAGAAATCACTAACTTCCTATCAGAGTTGTTAGACATCTCTTGGCCCCAAAACAAAAAAGGTTCACTGGATATAACTTGGTTTTTCTTTCATTACGTAATGATTTATGATAGCGCGCTTGTCACTTTATCATCCCCGTTAAAGCTTATCTCGTTGCATACCATTATCGAAAGATTTGAATGACTGACAAGAAGTATTTCGTCGACTTGTATTCAGAAATGATTGAGATCAACTCTGTTAATCCATCGGGAGGAGGAAGGGGGGAAGAAAAGAGAGCAGAATTCCTGAAGAAGAAGATTCTAGGCTGGAGTAAGGAAATTAAGTTTGAAGAGTACGTGGCAGTATCGGACGGAATCAAGAGACCAAATCTGTTGTTTCTATTAGACAAAGGAAAAAAGAAGACCGTGTGGTTTGTCGCTCACATGGACACAGTGGCAGAGGGGGATCTCACTCTATGGAAGTACCCTCCTTTCAAAGCTACGATTGAGGGGGACAAGATATACGGGAGAGGAACGTGTGATAACGGGCAGGGAGGGATCTCTTCCCTTTTCGCCCTAAGATATTTCTTGGAGAATCCCAACGAATTGCAGAACAACATAGGAGTGATATTGGTTTCAGATGAAGAAGCAGGAAGCAAGTATGGGATCGACTATGTTCTCAAGAACAGGAATTTCACCAAGGACGACAAGTTCATAGTTCCAGATTTCGGAACTCCAACAGGTGATTCTGTGGAAGTTGCGGAAAAGGGAATGATGTGGCTTAAAATCACAGTTGTTGGGCAGCAGTGTCACGCCTCTACTCCTGATGCTGGAAAAAATGCCCACAGACTCGCAAGAGAACTTGAGATGAGAATCGACAGGAACCTTCATTCCAAGTTTAACGCAACTGATAACGAATTCACAGTTCCAGTCAGCACCTTCGAACCAACGAAGGTGGAACCCGGTACCACTTCAATTAATATAATTCCAGGCAAGGAGAGTTTCTACTTCGACATGAGAATACTTCCAAAATACACGGTAGACGAAGTGTTCACTGAGGTGAAGAGGACGACGGATCAATTCTCAAAGGAGACGGAAGTAGGAGTTCTACTGGAACCCGTGAATAAGGCAAATCCATCATCAAACACTCCAGAGGGCGGAGAGTTCGTCCAGAAGTTCATAGAGAGCGTCAAGAAACTGAGGGGAATTGATGTGAAGCGGGTTGGGATAGGAGGAGGTACCTGTGGGGCATTCTTCAGGAATAAGGGACTGGACACGATAGTTTGGGGGACGCTCGATGAAACAGAGCACATGCCAAATGAATACGCAAAATTATCCAACGTGTTTGGGGATGCCGAAGTATTCATAGATTTCCTGAAAAGCAAACTTTGAAAATCGTGATGTCACGGATGTCCAAAATGACGGTCAGTTGACGGAATATGGTGCCAAATTGATTTGGCATCCAACACTTTCCATTCTTATTGCTGCACCAAGCGTTGACATACTCCCCCGTCGAATCTTATTGCAGACGAAATTTGCGTCGCTGTAGTCGCAGAAGGTCACACAAGATTTATCACTTCCAAGGGCCGCAGTCACTCCGGGTGCCAAGAAAATGTTGTAAGCATCGATCAAACCAAAGTTTGGAATCTGCTTAGAAGCAGTCCGACTTGAAATTGCTGGATCTCCACCCTGTGCAAGCAAGGGACTGCAATAATGCCATATTGTTTAGGACTTTGAGGCTACGGCCCTGACTCCAACGTGATTGAAAGTTTCCACTCTACTTCCACAAACGGGACAAGTGTCAGTACTCTTGCGTTGATTACATCTTCCCTTGGACATGTCACTTTTACCATATTTCGCAAGAAAAGGATTGGTATTTCAAACCAGGTAAGGGAAGATTAGTTTTGTCTTCATGAAGAGCTTTCAAAATGAGAACTATGCAGGACGGGTTCAAATTCAGACTTAACTTTACTTGCTCAAAACAATGTTCAAAAAGTTCATCCCTTTTTTTTTCACTATCTTTTTAAATTCAATTGTCATGGCTATTTAGCATTTCCCGGATTGGTGCTTGCTAAGGAGACAAGGTATTGATGAAGTCTGCTGAAAGAAGGATTTCCCGCCTGGAGAGACTACTGAAGAAGAAAATTGCAACAAAAAGAGAGAACCACAATTACTACAAGATAGGATTCACACAGTTTGAACTTTCACAGCTCTACAAACTTTCTGGAGTTCCCAACAAGTCCGACGAGATGCTGAAAGAAGCAATGGTTTCACTACAAAATCCCGAGTGCAAGAAGGGGAAGAAAACGGATAGGTTGTTGGGTATAATCTTATTTTACGTGAACAATCCATCTGCACAACCTCTCGTTCAACCCCCAGTAATTCTAAGATATCTCAGCCCCATAATTCTCCTAACGGGATATCTTCTCACATATATGATATACTTCTTTGGATTCATCTCTTCAACCTACTTCTTCATTCTGATATTTGCCGTTTTTTTGTTTAGCGTTGTTGCAACCAGTATCTTGACAAGTGCATATTTCAAGAAGATCAGAGAGGATTATGTTCCTGCCCAACCGACGATCCCGGGGTTCCCAGTAAACAAGCCAATAAATAGAGTTACGACAGCGGAAGATGTGATTGACAGTGCGAAGGCAGAGTTGTCCATCGCAAACATGTTCTATTCAATGAGGAATTTTGAAGAGACCAAGCTTCATGTGGAAAGAGCTAGAAACTACCTCAACGACCCCCTATCCGCAAAGTCCGAGAAGAAACAATCAGTCACGGAGGTTCTGAATAAATTAGACGAACTGATGAAAGGGATGCAGTCAAAGAGCAAGAGCAGGCGGTTCCGTAATTTCTGAAATGTAACTAGTGGCTGGAAGAAAGAAAGCCACAGTTATTCCGACTAGAGCGATCTTAGCGATTTCAATGCAACATTCACGTGATGAGCCGCATTTAATTGTGAGTTGTAAACCTCCCTGATGAGTCCCTCCTTATCAATCACAAAAGTGACTCTTTGTGGAATCAGGGTACCTGTGGCCCCATAGGCTTTTCGGATCTCCTTTTTCTCATCAGAAATGAGCGTGAATTGCAGGTTCCTATTCGATTTAAAATTCTTATGAGATTCGACTGAATCTGAACTAACTCCAAGTACAGTTGCGCCAAGTTTTCTTATGTCCTCCCAGTTGTCCCTGAAAGAGCAGGCTTCTGCCGTGCATCCCGGAGTCTCATCCTTAGGATAGAAGTAAAGAACTACCGGTCCATCCTTCAATTTTTCTGACAGATTAATTCGCTCTCCACTATCGGTGAGTCCGGTAAAATCTGGGGCTTTGTCGCCAACCTTCAAGGTCATACTAACCAAAATCAGGTTTCCTATTTAGTTCAGATGTAGGTGAAAAGAAAAAAGATAGAGAAACAGAGGGTTTAATCGTTCTGAACTCACATGCTGCTTTCAACTAATTTTGAAGCGGTTGAAAATTTGCCCTCCCAGATATCGTCAAACAGTTCCGACAAGTTTTCTTCGGTAAGTCTTCTTGGGTTGTAGACAGGAAGGTTGTAGATGTACTGCCTCTGGTTGAACACATAATCAAACATGTCTGTGAGCCTGTCCTTTCCGAACTTAGATGCATTCTTCAGAGCTACAGGCATCTCGAGTCCCTTCATCAGAGATACAACTGAATTTATAGCATTAGATGCAGCTTCTAAATCAGAAAGACCGTATGTGTCCACTCCAAAAGCCTCTGCAATTGATCTGAGTCTTGGAGCCACCAGGGGGAGATTGAAGTCCATTGCGTGGGGTAGCATTATCGCACAGGCAAATCCGTGAGGAATGCCGAACCTTGGTCCCAGAGCTTCTGACATACAGTGTCCTATCGTAGCTGGTCCACCGACCCACGGGAATGAGATTACCCATCCACCCATCATCGCTGCGAAAGACATGTTCACCCTAGCTTCCTCATCATTGCCATTATTGCAAGCCCTGGTCAGATATTTCGAGATTAGGTGCACCCCCTGTTGGATCATCCCATCCGAAACTGGGTTAGGCATGTTTGTCAATACCCCTTCGATCAAGTGACTCAACGCGTCCATACCCGTATTTCTAGTAGCATTCGGTGGTAGTGAGTAAGTGAGCGATGGATCCACTAGGGAGACATTAGCTGTCACCTTCGAACTAGTTATCCATGTCTTGTATCCTGCTTCCGTAACCACAAGGGTGTTGGAAGACTCACTTCCAGTCCCAGCGGT
>JAMCQR010000002.1 GCA_023379555.1 Thermoplasmatota archaeon
CGATAACTATGGCATCAAAATCCTTCTCCTCATAATATTGCCTCAGATAGAGCAGTTGAGAGGCTTCGTCAAAACCAGGGAGGGTAGCTATTTCTTCTGCAGATATGGGATCTAGGCCCTCCGTTTGAAAGAGTCCGGTGAGATATCCTTTCAACTCATTCCAGTGAGTATTTATGGCTTCGTTTACGCTGACTTCCTGGGCATACAGATTCTCTGCCATCTTCTTAGGCTTTGGCCCTATTTCGATTCCAAAGGCGTCACCTAGGCTGTGAGCTGGGTCTGTAGAAATCACTAAAGTTTTCTTCCCGCTTTTCGCTACGGAACAAGCAGTCGAAGCTGCAATGCTGGTCTTTCCAACTCCACCCTTTCCTGTATATAGCAGGATTCTTTGACCCATGCTAGGGAATTGCAATTGACTAAATTTACTCTTCTAAAGAATCGACTGAAGATATTGTTGCCCTAAAAACAGCGTTCTGTAAAACTACTAGAATACACTGAAGAAATTGACTACATACTTGAAGAAAGCCAGGAAGTGATCCTTGGTTGCCAATGCGAAATACTTGACGTTAATCCCAGTTATGTACCAGACACCCAGCGTTACTATGAAAAATGACAAGAACACCAAGAAAAACGATAACTTTGCATTCCGACGTGACATGGCCT
This sequence comes from Thermoplasmatota archaeon, assembly GCA_023379555.1. Next base: position 664 of record JAMCQR010000002.1, read on the forward strand.
TCGGTTCTTAATGGAAATACATCTATTAATCCTTATTCCAACTTAAGGGCACTATTCAGAAAATACTATGGAAACGTTACTTACTTTCTCTAATTTCCTTTAGGGCTTCTTGATCTCTGCAATACAAGTATGGTGCAAGATCTAGAGTGGGAGGAGACTTTTCCAATTTGTTCCTGTAAACTAGCCGAAGGTTCTTGTCTACTTCACTGCAGTAACCCTTCCAGGTCACACCCTGGTATTCAACGTACTTTTTCTCTATTCCTGTCGCTATCTGGTGCGCGTGTGGATACTCGTAACCTATATCCGACATCCACTTTTCTGGAAGTTCGTGGTGCAGTCCTATGCTCTCTTCCGTGCTTATATCTTTCCCTTCTACCTTCAACACCTTTGGAAAGTGCTCGTCAAGATAGACTGTCTTCCCGTCAAGGGAATAACCTCCGGTGTACTTGATGTCGTATTTCGTGCTAACATTCACCTGGTTCGAGTCTTTTCTCTCGATAACTTTGCCTATCTCCTTTGTGCCATAAAATACCTTGTCACCATCTACCTGGATGCTGGTGTATGCTTTGGGTTCTTCACTTGCCAAAGCTCTAACGTATTTTGGACCCTTAAAATCAATAGCTGCAACCAGAAACCCGTTTCCGGATTTATCAGGGACATGCTCAACTATTTCGAATTCTTCCATTGCAATTTATAATTGAATCTAAAAGATAAACTTGCTGGATTTGATTCTGCCAACCGTTGAAGCAGTAATGCTTAAACTTTAGTGTAAATTGCATGGAAAATTTACCGGTTTGACTAGATCTAATTTCATTAGTTATATCAACTAACATATCTTTAAAGGTTGAATAAGTTCGACATATTTGATGCAAGAATTTGAATTGAAAGGAGTTTGTTGATATCATGTGGATGAATTATGATGAAGTCGCACCGGAGTCGGATAAGGGAATTTACCAAATGACCGATTTTGTAAAGAAGTCTGGTCTGGAGGTCTCCCTTCGAAATTTAATCTACTTGAGGGCTTCGCAGATCAACGGATGTGCATTCTGTGTAGATATGCACACGCAAGATGCGATAGCAGATGGAGATTCAATACAGAAAGTAAATTGCGTTTCTGTATGGAGAGAGTCACCTTTCTTTTCGGCTAGAGAAAGGTTAGCTCTTGAATTCACCGAGGCACTTACTGAAGTCTCAAAGAGAGAAGTGACTGAGGACCTGTACAAAAGGGTGAGAAAGGAGTTCAACGATAATCATTACGTTGCATTGATTATGGCTGTCAACATCATAAACTGCTGGAACAGATTGATGATATCCACCGGAGGAACTTCAGGGCTTTATAGAAACGAGAAACTCTTAGGTTCCATGCCAAGATACTTTGAAAATAGGAAAACCTGACCGCTCTATCGGGTTCTTGAGAAAATCCACTAAAAAGATATTAATGTGAAGAGTTTAATATTCATTCTATGGTCATCCTTGTTTCAAAGGAAAGAATTGAAAAATATGTCAGGGAAGGATGGTGGGATAACAAGACACTCATAGGAATATTTCTAGACAATGTTTCTAGGAATCCCGACAGAACTGCAATTGTAGATCCACCGAACAAGGAAGCTCTTGTTGGGTTAAAAGATGAAAGGATAACTTATAGAGAACTTAAGGAAAGGGTGGACAGATTATCTTCTTTCTTGATTCGTAAGGGGTTTAAAAGAGATAATGTAATGGTGATTCAGCTCCCTAACATAAACGAACTACTGACAATATATTTGGCAGTTTGGCGGTTAGGGGGGATAATATCGCCAGTTCCGATGCAGTGGAGAGCTCACGAACTTGCGAGCGTATTTGAGACCACTAGAGCATCGATGTACGTTTCCATGAATTTCAAAAACTTTGACCATCTTGAAATGGTGAAGAATCTAAGTATCAGGAGTTTACCAGCTCCTACTTTGCTTTCACCATCGGAAATAAGAGAGGCAATGGCAAATGAAGCCGTCTCACCTGAATTAGATAGGGTCACAAGTAGAGTTCAGGGAGATGATGTTGCCGTGATAGAGTGGACCTCAGGAACAGAGAAGGAGCCAAAGGCCTGCCCTATGAGCCACAACAACTGGGGATTTCTTAGATTTTTCTTTAGGAAAGAATTCAAGGGTGGAATTTTGAGTGATGGAGCCGTTGTTATGAATCCTGCACCACTCGTGAACATGACCGGGATAGGAGTAGGAATCGTACCATGGCTAATGGTAGCGGGTACCTTTGTCCTTCACCATCCTTTTGATCCAGTCTTATACCTCAAGCAACTGGTAGGAGAGAAAGTCAACTTCACCCTGGCACCGCCAGCGGTGGCAGTGGCAATGCTCAAGCATCCAGACGTGGATAAATTTGACCTGAGTGCGACCGAGTTCTTCGTTCAGGGGTCTGCCCCTCCACCACCATGGACCTTCCTGGAATTCAAGAAGAGATGGGGAATAGAATCCATCAACGTGTGGGGGCAGAATGAGGGGACTGGACTCTTCTCCACTAAAGACACGGTACAAGATCTTTCAGATAGAGCGAGAAGCTTTCCTTGGCCAGGCCCAGGTAAGATGGAAGATATACCCTTTTTCAAGGCCACTGAAACAAAGATAATTGATCCAAATACGGAAAGAGAAATCACCGAAATAGGACGCGTTGGTGAACTTTGCTTCCGCAGTCCATTCACCATCCCAGAGTACTACAATCAACCCGATCTGACGAGAAATGTCTTCGACAAAGACGGGTTTTTCCACACAGGGGATTTGTTCACGATTGTCTCGAAAGACAGGATAGCATTCTTTGACCGTCTGAAAGACATCATAATACGCGGAGGCTTCAACATAAGCTCTGCGGAAATTGAGGACATTGCCAAGAGGGATTCAAGAATTGCTGACGCAGCCGCGGTTCCCTTGCCCGATGAGGTACTTGGAGAGAAGGTGTGTCTCTTTGTGGTTCCTAGAGCAGGAGAAAAGGTGGGACTTGAGGAAGTTAAGGGTATCATGAAGGCGAACGAAGTTGCAATCTACAAGTGGCCCGAGAGGGTGGAAGTGATAACATCGATTCCAAGAAATCCCGTAGGAAAGGCACTTAAGGATGAATTGAGGAAGAGACTGTCCATAAGAGTATGAATCTCAGAGCCACTTTGAGCTATCTTATGATGAACCTTTGATAAAGTGCCAGGCTCACCCCCTTCAACATGGAGGTTTACTCCTATGTCATCGTACCCCTTCGCTATTTTCTGTCTCGGTTTCCTCAGCCTGAATTTTAGCTTCCTGAATACCCTCAGGCACTGCCTCGTTCCCAGGAGCAATGTCGTACTTCATGGCGAGATGGTGGCTGAGCAGCTTCCCGTCCCATAGGTTCTGAGAATAACACAGGTCAATGGGATCTTCCTCAGGTCATCCGATATGTTTTTCATAACGCTCGATAGTCTTGGGAGTCTGCCTGACCTACTTGACTCCCTCAGTCCGTTGAAGCCATGCGCCGGGAATAGGTTGATCCAGTTCTCTCTATGTTCCTGGGGCTGTTCCCCATGACTTTGGATACGCTGTAAGGGCTCATATCGTTGGCAACGAGGAGTACTCCGTGCAACCTGTGATCGTACCCTGATTCGTCGCTGCGTCTTATCTCTTCTATTATTTCCTTCTTCTTATCATCTGAAATCGTGAGCTTCCTCATAATCAAAATAATGCATAATTGTGTTTAAAGTATACAAAATAAGTTATCATGCTTTGTATAGTATTAAATTTCAGATGCGGTGATGAGATCATTTGAAGACTCTTTGAGTCCCTCCCACAAATATTTGTGAAGTAGAGGATTTTCGTTACAAATTTTGCTTGCTATCATTAAGTATAATATGACTTTCATCTGCTTGTGCCAAATACCAATAAGCTTATTATTATCAGGGACCACCTTGACAGATTCCTGGCTGTTTACGTAGTGATTGCAATACTAATAGGACTATTTGCCGGTTACTTCGATTTCAGGTGGATAGCGCTAAACAAGGACTTGATCAAGGATCTACAACTGGTTGCAATAATAATAATGATTTTCCCGATGATGGTCATGATGAATTTCCGGGGACTTGGAACGGCCTTAAAGAATTGGAAACTTCTGGTGATAGTCCTGTTGATGAATTTTGGATGGGGTCCAATTATGGCCATTTTGTTGGGTGACGCATTTGTGGGTAGCCCTCTCGTAAGGTTGGGGCTGTTTCTTGCATGGCTCGTTCCATGCTCGTCGATGAGCGTTGGATATGTAGGATTGATGCGAGGAAATATCGAGGCATCTACAGCTATGGTTACTGTAACGTTCCTGATTGCAATTCCTATAATACCTTTATTCGCAAGTCTGTACGGAGCTGCGTACCACGTTCAGGTTTCGGTGATGCTGCTGGTCATTACAATCGTTGAAATCATAATTGTGCCACTGCTAGTGGGTATACCAACTCATGAAGTGCTCGTCAGGCGTCTGGGAAAGGAAAAATTCAAGGCAGTTACTCCTCTCTTTCCGACAGTTACAATGCTCGGGATGTTCATGATAATATTCGTGATATTTTTCGGCGAATCTAGAATGATAATTACTAATCTTCATGCTATATTCGGGGTATTTTATTCTGCACTAGTATTCGGAACGGTCTCACTCGTCTTCCTAACGCTTCTGTTCAAGGTCCTTAAATTCAACTACTGGGACAGCATGGCTGGGCTTTTCCCCAGCATAGGGAAAAATGAAGGAACGGCCATTGCGATAGCAGCTACTGCGTTTTCTCCCCTTGTTGCTATAGCACCTGCCACGTTACCTGTATTCCAGGTTATATTCCTGATAACTTACATCAAGCTTAGGCCAAGAATCGCTCACTTCTTTGGCATTAAGGGAAAGGATGTCACATTCAAAGAAGACATGCATGAAATTTCATCCGGACAGGGAGGTGGGAAATAGTATGTTCAGGATATTGATTCCAGTTGATTTTTCACCTGATTCAAAAATGTTCATTGAAAAGGGATTTAAAATCCTTCCAAAGGTCGACGAGGCATCATTCATCTATGTTGTCCCTTTAGGAATGAAAGAGTTAGAGGACTTTATGGAAAAGGACGATCTGAAAGAGGCCAAGGGGAAAGCAGAAAAGAAGATGAATATATTCCTTCAAAGTCTGAATATAAAGGCTGGAAGGATAACGCATGCGATCACTGATGGCGACCCTGCTAGAGTCTTGATTGATTTGGCGAACAATGATAATTTTGATGCGATGTTGGTTGGACACAGAGGATACGCTTACGTGGAAGATTTTTTCATAGGTAGCGTGACATTGAAACTGATCTCAAAAGTGAACATACCGGTGATAGTTATCAAGAAAGGTAAAAGCCAAGAGGATATTATGGAAATGAAATGACACGACCTTCTAGCAACTGATTTATTTTTTCATCATTGTTTTTCTCATTCTGTAATAGTAGTTTGCTGATGTTTTGACACTCTTCCAAGCAAATCGCTAATCAAGGGAATGGCATCTAGTTCTGAATATAACAAAATGTATTCTTGATTTGCGATTTGTAATTGGAATTTAAAGAAGGACAGTCTCATACGCTGAGATATTCTGAACTCAGTTTCTAATCAAGAGTTGATTATGTAAGTAGCAAAAAGACTTCATGCTGCAACCCCTGATATTCCAGATTGTTCGTTGAATTCAGCATTTTCATCATGTTAGTGAGCAGCAGCTCGACTATCAGGAACACAAAGATGTTCGTTATATGTCATTCAAATTATCTGAAGAGATTGTTTTCCAGGGTCATCTTCAGGACTATGATGGTAAGATCCTGGTATGGAATCCATGCATTTCCATCATCCTTTGGTGGATTGTTTTGAGATTGTCAAGAACAGCTACTCTTAGGGTTAAGAATTTGGATGACGCAATTCTAGGAAGGACCCCATTTCCGTTGCAATAAGTCAAGAGATAAAGGAATGGATCACATTTTGAATGCTCTAACATCATCCTAAATTGGCAGATTGTCCATATTTTTTAAAATTTCAATTGCGGATACAATTGCTTTATTTCCTATCACAAATCTTGCCACTGCGATTGCGTCCTCAACCTCTGCCATTCTCCCATCATTCTCGAAAAACAGACTTAGATAGACCCGAATACATTCATCGAATCCAAGGGTTAGAGAAACGGAAAATGCAATAAGATATATGAACCTCATATCAAGTTTCATAGGCGTAAGGAGCTCTGTTTTTTCTCTAAGATGTTCCGTGAATAATTCAAACGAGAATTGAGAAAGAGTATCAAGGCTTTCTGGAACAAGCCCCAGATTGAGTTCTTTCTTTAATCTATTGACTATTCTCTCCACTTCCTTCCTGTTGTAGCTCAATCTAGACTTTTCCTGCATGATTGGAAGGCAAGTCTTGAATGATGACATAGATGACGACATGAGAATCATTTTCGTGGCCTTTACGACATCTATTATCTCTGTCCTGCTGACTTCAGAACGTCTTGCTTCTTGGAAATGAATAAAGGCAGAATCTTTATCTCCAGTTGCAAGCGAGACTGAAATGGCAATCAGAGAGAGCTCTTTACCGGAGAGGTTCTTTCTTCCCAAGTAAAGAACAGAATTTTCCCTCATTTGCTCATTAGCTAAGTGCTCATTATACTTGGACAGCAAATACGAAATCTCTGTCTCGCCCAAGATGTCTGTATTAATAATGCCCTTACTCTCCCCCAATTTTCTGCACCAATACAATATGATATATCTCTATTAAACGAAAGCCTGCAAAATTTGCTTTGTATCAATTCGGATTCTGTCAAATATCGATGATTCTGACAAATTAGTTAACTGTATTTAAGGACATTAAATATTGATCCTGACCTTCATACCGGCGACTTGATTTTTATGGATAACAAACTTCTATCTGTTTTAGAAATCTCACCAAATATTTGCATTGACTAAGCTTCATTATCTTATAACTCTTGGTCCGGTGTGGCTGATTTTGATTGTCCATTAATTGTCATGTCTGTCTTTATAACCATTTTAGCATTTTGAAAATCAGATTGGAACGCTTCTTTTAGTGCGAAAATGAACATCCTCTCTCTCTTCATACTATATAGGGCGAATACTACTCCTACAACTCCTCCGGCAATGGACAACGATAGAATGACGTGTCCTACCAGACCAGTAGTTGTGAAGAGAGCAAGAATTTCCATTATTGCACCAACTATTCCAGTCAAGATTGAGTACATGAAGAAAATAAGAGTGGAAACTCCAGACTCAAATCTTTTGACAAGTATTAGCTCTGCAAGCATCTTGTCATATTCGACAAATTTTTCATAAAGTGTCACTTCTTCCTTTAGAGTCTGATGGCTCTTCACATGGTCGTCGATATCCTTTCTTTTTAACCACACTTCATTAGAGACTCCCTTGATTTCCCATGTTTGATCTATTCCATACCTCTTCCCTATTTGCTTTATCAAGAAATTGTTGACGGATGCCCTGTTAAGTGGAGACATTTTCTGCAGGTTTTTAACTTTTTAAGTTCTTTAGAATTTCCAACCCATTTACATAGGCTCTGTTACCACTCAAGAATCTGACTGTTGTCAGAACGTCCTCTGCTTCTTCTCTGTTACCTCCATTCTTAAAGAACTGGTTCAGATATACCTTCTGGCACTCTCTATCCCTTATCGAAGCACTCACACCCAGCGCGATAGCATAAACGTCCTTGTTGTGGATTTTAAGAGGATTAAGCATTACCTTCTTTTCCCTCAAATGCTCTTTCAAGAGATTGGTTGAAAACTGAGACGCCGCCTTGACTCGCCCCGGAACCATTCCACTCTTTTTTTGAAGATCGTTCAAAATTGTAATCACTTCTGGGCTCTCTACCTGCTCCTTTGGGAGTTCCCCGAATACATTGATCATTTCATAGGCCGAATCAAGTGTGGATGACATTAGTACCATCTTTGTTACCCTCATTGCATCGAGTATTTCAAGTGGCTCAATTCCGAATCTCTTTGCTAACTTAAAGTGAATGGCGACTGACTCCTTTGGCCCGTTTGCCAGGGCAACAGAGATTGCAATTAGAACCCTTGTTTTCAGTGCAAGACTCGTCCTTCCAAGATAAAGAGTTTTGTTCTGGAGGAACTGTTCCATTGCAGAATTCTCATCTATTCCAAAAAGCAACTCTATGACTTGAGGCATTTCTCCTAACGCTTGGTCTGCAAACTTCTTTACTTCTTCGTAGTTAGAACTCATATCATTCCATGTCTATGGAATTGAAAATAGTTGCACACAATTATTTGAAATAAAGTACCCAAATTACGCAAATTTGAGCTCATGTCTTATGAGAAATTCTAGAAGAGAAGAATGTCATAGAGGTATCTCCGATTTTCTGTCATCTTCTCAACTGAACTCTGATAGTACAGAATTACCAGGTTGAGCGTGCAATGAGTCACTGATGATAATGCCAAATTTTAGGTACGATCTCAGAGATTGTATTGCCCTCTATAGGTAAAATTTCAATCCCTGCTTTTGTGAAATCCTCTACTGCCCTTGGCCCGATATGTACAGCAATGATGGCATCGGGTTTTAGGTCTAAGACCTTTCCGTGGATGGATGCTGCCTTACCTTTCTCTTCTTCAGTTCTGTTTTCCTCATGGGGGCCATCTCCCTGTACAAATTTCAATGACTTAATTTCACCATCTGCAACTTCTACAATGGCTAAGTAAGAGGAGCACGACCAAAATGTGACGAAATCGTGGAATATTCATTATTTCTCTCCAGAACTGGTACAATTACTCTTATGATTCCTCATTAAATAACCGTACTTAAAGGGGCTCTGATTTCTAGTTAGACTAGCGGAAGGTTTCAAATGAGGCAAGATAATAACATAGGAGACACTGCGAATGTTTCTCAAGTCTTGATTGTATCTTATTTTAGATCAAACTGCACACATTGATGAATGTAGAGTTTCTAACTATTCCCACCAGCCGTTTTTGTTACAAAAAAGATCATTCGCAATTTCATTCTCTTTCGCTTTAACAATTCAAACTTCGATAGAAATTTGGCAGCTGTCAGGGGTCATTGCCACGAGCAAGAATATCTGGGTTCATCTGTTGACCTTCCACCGATACAACTGCTTCTTGGACCTGATTGGACAAAATATCCCTCTGTCTGAAAGCGACCATAGCCTTGGAGTAATATGGGATTATTCTTTTGAATATGAAACCGTGATCTCTCAGTAAGTCGTTCAAAAGATAAGTTGGCCTTAGATAGAAATATGCATATGCCTTTCCTAGCCATCCAAGAATTTTCTTGTCACTGAAATTCTTCAAGTTCATGACCGGGTTGAGTGTTGTGTACTTCTTCCAGTCCATAGTCCTGATGAGATTGTTGGATTTAGCCAGTTCCCACAGCCGAGTTCCGGGATATGGAGTAGCTATGGTGAATTGAGCGATTTTTACTTTGACCTTCTTGGAGAACTTTATGGTGTTTCTCACCTCTTCTGCAGTATCGTAGGGGAATCCTATTATGAAAGAGCCGAGAGTGTGCAATCCTGCTGCATTACCCTTCCTAACGGAATCGATAGCCTGCTGCAGCTTTATTCCCTTGCCTATGAAATCCAGCGTTTTCTGGTTCCCCGATTCTATACCAAAGTAGATCGTATGTGCACCAGAATCCTTCATCGCCTTTGCAATCTCGTCGTTGAAGAGGTTTACCCTCGCTGATCCAGACCACTTTATATCCAGTTTCTCAGCCTTTATGTTGTTGGATATCTCTACTGCCCTCTTCATGTTCAGAGTGAAGGTGTCGTCCAAGAACTCTATTTCGTGGATACCATATTCATACACGAGTCTTCTTAGCTCTGTCATTACCCTCTCAGTGCTATGACCTCGCCAAATCTTTCCAAATTGAAGGGATGAAGAACAGAAGATGCAGTTATAAGGACACCCTCTAGATGTCATGAGGGTCCCGAATCTTTTTGTTCCAGCCGTGTACTTGTCCATTGGAAGGAGGTCCAGGGCTGGGAGAGGTATGTTATCCACGTCCCTTATTAGTTGTTCTGGCGGGGTCACGACAATCTTTCCTGAATTACGAAAAGATATCCCCTTGACGTCCTCAATTTCCTTTTTCCCTATAAAATAAAGCAAAAGGTTAGAGAAAATAGTTTCACCCTCTCCTGCAACCGTAAAATCGATGTACGGAGACTCCCTCAGAGTTTCTTCTTGCGTAAATGTGACGTGTGGTCCTCCGATTATTATCTTCACTTCCTCGTTATGATTCTTAGCGATCTCTGCAACTTTGTAGGCATCCGGTATCATGGAAGTTGTAGCTGTCATTCCGATAAGATCTGGATCGAACTTTCGAATCTGACCTTTTACATCTTCAAACGTATAGTCCATTGCTATGGAATCTATTATCCTTACCTCATCTCCGTAATTTCTTGCAATCGATGCAAGATAGGCAAGACCTAGAGGCGGTCCCGTCACCCCTATGACAGACTTTATCACCGAATCAGTTGGTGGGGACAGTAGCAATATCTTCATCTTTGATACCCACTTGTTCTTCACCGGACAGCCTGATCACTACTTCCTCGTACGCCTTTTCATTGAGCACACAACCCGGATCCGACTGCATGTAGTCTCCGAAATAACCGTATGCCCGTGCCCTGCATCCTCCGCAGGAATATTTGAAGGGACATGTTCCACAGACCCCCTCTAATCCATCCCTGCTTCTCAGGTCTTGGAGAACCTTTGAATTTCTCCAGATCTCGTTGAAATCCCCCTTGAGAACATTTCCAACCTTTATAGGTAGGAAAACGCATGGTTCGAGATCTCCATTGTCTTCTAAAGCAGCGTAAATTCTTCCCGCTCCGCATCCCCCAAGGAATTCTGCCATCGCGATTCCGTTAGAACCAGCGTCCATTGGTACAAAGTGGGTAGGTGAGTATGTTTTACCCGTACCATCCAATATCTTGTTTATTCCGATTCTCGAGTATTCTGGGGAAGTTGAGTATATTTCTGGTCCTAGTTTTGCCTGCCATTTATCATAGAGGAACGTCAGGAGGTCTTCCCTTTCCTTCGGCGAGAGGTCTTCGTTGATTATACCCTTACCCCTCCCGGTCGGAACAAAATTGAAGACGATGAACCTCTTTACTTTTAGACTGATGGCGAGGTCAAGCATTTTATCCATGTTCTTGTAATTGTATTTTGTCGCAGTGGTTGCTATCGCATTATCAAAGACCCCCTTTTCTACGACGTTCTTTATGCCCTCTACCGTTCTTTCCCAGGCCATCTGCTGACCCCTGAATTCGTTGTGAATTGCAGGATCGGCAGAATCCAGACTTACCTCAATGTACTTTATGCCTACCTCTGCAAGTCTGTTCACTACGCTCTTGGTTAGCAACGTTCCATTTGTTGCAATAGTCGTATAGATGCCTTTGCTCGAAGCATACTCCGCGATCTTCCAAAAGTCCGGGCTCATCAGAGGTTCTCCTCCTGAAAAGGCGATCATGGTTACTCCTGCCTTGTCAAATTTGTCAATGACCTGCAATTTTTGCTCCAAGGTCATTTCATCATGACTCTTGACGCCTGCATTTGCGTAACAGTGTTTACAATGCAAATTACAAAGTTTGGTTGTATTCCATACAATCATTAAAGGTGCGTCAAATATCTGTGGTTTGGTTATCCCGTACTTTGCTACGCTCCTCAACGTTAGAGCGACTCCTTTTCTGACATATTTTTCTTTCAGAGCTCCCTTTATGATTTCCATATTTTCTATGTGAAATGTTTTCATTCCCCTCTTCAGTGCGGCCTCCAAAACCTTGGATTGGGTGGATTCTTTCACGTTTCGAGTGCTTTCCACTCCTGCGAACACTCCAAGGATGTGCTCAAATTTCTTTTGCTCAGTCATCCTTGTCATAATCCATCTCGCAAATCTGTTGTCGACTATCTTCTGAAACTGAGCAACGAGTTCAGTCGAGTCAGGAAGCTTTTCAGACCCGTAGAAATTGACCCCAAAACTTTCGTTCTTTGGTTCGGGAGTCACTAGTCATCCGCCTCCATCTTCTTCAGCAGTACGTGTTGTCGATAAAGTATGATTTTAAAGGTATCATCGCTGACTATTTCGTAGTTAGCCATGAATGATACATTATCTAATATCTACTAATTACTTGTAGGCAAATCATTGACTCTTCGAAGTAAAGATGGCACAATAATTGTGCTGCTGCCTACAAATCACAGAGGGGTATCGAGTATGACTTCGAATTCAACATCCTGAACTTTAAAATCAGGGAAGGTCTTCATAGCGTACAGCCTGACTTCATTGCACTCTTTCCCGACGGCCTCTATATGGAAACGCCTCATTCCGGTTGTAATGATGAGCCTCTTGAACATATTGTTTGATTTGACAAACGATATGAAGCGGTCTATGTTTTCAGCGGAAACATTAAGACTAATCATTGCTCGGCATCCTAATCCAATTTCCGTATATTTGATGTCTGCCTTGCAAGCTTTGATGATGCCCCTTTCCTTCAAGTGGATGATCCTGTCTCTAATGTTCCACATGTTCTTATTCAGCTTATCTGCGACTTCTCTATAACCTAGGTTGCAGTTTTCTTCCAAAAGATCTAAAATCTTTAAGTCCAAGGCATCTGGTTGGAATTTTCGCACTTTTTTAAATAACGACTTGATATTTAATATATCTAGATTGGAAATTTCAGTATCTCTCTTAACTTCTCAGCGACCTGTGTCTTTGTACTGGTAATCGGAACTTTGTTCCCGGGAGGATACTTCTGCTCATCGGTTCTAGTCTTTACCAGTCCCACCTCCCTCGCCTTCTCAAAAGCTATTGGAATATATCCGCCACCAAAAAAACCTTGGGAGGGGCCTTTGAAGGGCAGGTACTCTCCAGTCCCTTGGAAGATAAATGGCTCTCCATAGATTAAGTTGGATTAACTCAGGTAATAGGTGTAACTCGATGTTTGCGAAAATGTTCTTTGATCTCATCCTCCTTCTTTCGACCCCTTATCTACGAGCACGCAAATAGCGGTCATTACCTGAAAGTCTTTGATGGAAGTTATACCAGTTTCAGTGCTGTATTTTGAAAAGGAAATATCTATGTCTTAACTACGGAGAGGGCGTTAATAATATATAATTGTCATTTTTTAATATTTCTTTATATATCGGTTGGATGAAGGGAGCTGATTGGAGACAGCGCATTAAACTTATTTTGCTATGCGGGGGAGGGGATTTGAACCCCCGAATCCCTACGGAACCAGATCTTAAGTCTGGTACCTTTAACCTGGCTCGGCAACCCCCGCATTGGGGCAAATGTTTCTTCTGAATTTAACTTCTTGCGCATTACTACATAGTTTTGATTTCGCGGTGCCAAAAAAATTGAGGTTTCACTCCAATAATTAAGGAATCTAGGCCATAATGTGGAGGAAAATTGCCGTTTCCATGCATTCAAGAACTAGAACTAGTATAAGTTGGGATGCACGTGTACGTGCACGATAAAAGATACCCAACGATGTAATTCTTTAATGGGGATTAAATTGAAATCAAACATCTCTAATGCCCTTGCGGTTGCAGCCGTAGTTGCGATAATCGCAGTGGGAATAGGTACGGGTCTTTTTGCAGGCTATTTTATGACAAATGCCCCAATAGAACACTCCCAAGGAAACGTGAACACGGGACCGGCAAACGCTGCCCCATACTCGGTGGTAATGGTGATCACTACAAATAACATATACAATAGTACGGTAGGGGCACAACCTGCATTCTTTTTGCTAAACAATGGAACTCTCGAATCTACTTCTAACATATCTCTCCCAGCAAATAGACAGATTGACCTTACAATAATCAACTATGATGACGGAAATGGATCCATTGCTTCGATATACGCCAATGTAACTGGAACATTGAATGGAAAAGAGACTATTTACAACAACACCAACATCAATTCCACGAACGGTGGAAGTCAGATTGCAGTTAACGGCAGCCAGCAGGTCACATCTGTTAACCCTAACATAATAGCTCATACATTCACGGTATTCAATGGTAGCAAGGAAGTATTGAACTTACCCATAGTCGAGTCAAGCGTGATTCAGGCATCATTCACTCTTGCTCCAGGGACATACTCCTGGCAATGCGAAGTTGCTTGTGGTACAGGTTCGAGTGGATGGGAAGGCGCGATGAACACAAATGGGTGGATGGCAGGAACGGTATCTGTTCACTGAACAAACTGACACAGAGAAAATCAGAATCAGCAAAAGCTAAATGATCCTACTGGGTCGGGGGAAAAGATTCCTATCTAAGATCTCTTCCTCCACGATCTAAAACCTCCCCTGTAGGATTTGATTTTTTTTTCTGAATTAATGATAAAAGTATAACAAATTTCTAAACAGTTTCATTTTGAAGTTTAGAATTAAAATATTTAGAATCAATCACTAATGGATAACAATGGACTTTGGCACTTCAGAAGAAGATCGACTTATAAGGGAAAATGCGAAGGAGTTCGTCCAGAAATATGTGACTCCCAAGAGAGACAAGATTTCCTACACCAACAATATTCCAGAAGATATAATTCAAAAGGCGGCAGATGCAGGTTTTATCGGATTCACTGTATCTGAGAAATACGGGGGAGCAGGCGGCTCCATTTCTCAAATGGCTGCAATTGTTGAGGAATTAGCTAGGGGGGATGTATCCATGGCCCTCCCAGTCTATGTGCTTCTTTTGAACGGATGGCCTGCAATGCTTGAAAAATATGGATCAGAGGAGATCAAGGAAGAAATGCTTCCTTCTATAGTAAAAGGAAGGACGTTCATGGGAATAGGGTCGACTGAACCATCGGGCGGCTCTGACGTGATGAACGAGAAATCAAATGCGGTGAGAAAGGGAAATAGTTGGTCTGTATCTGGAGAAAAGGTATACATCAGTGGAGTTAGGGAAGCACTTAATCTCTCAGGCGGAGGCGGCTTCCTGACGCTTCTAAGAACAGGAGATAAGAATGCTGGGTCAAAGGCATTCACTACATTTGCATTAATGATCAAGGGCACTGACGGAAAACTGAAAAGCGAAATATCAACTACTATTTTCAATAATATTGCCAGGGAAGGCCTTTCAACCGGTGGTTTTTCTTTTAACAATTTGGATTTGGATGATAAGTACAGGGTGGGAGAGATCGGACAGGGATTCCGCATAATAATGGAAGGGTTCAATATCGCAAGAATATATGTTGCAGCAGCGTGCAATGGTGCCGCACTAGAAGCTCTGGACATGGGGAGGGAGCATCTGAAGTCGAAGATGCTATTTGACCAGCCCCTGGGGAAGCAGGAGGGGTTGCAGTTTGAACTATCTGAACTCTACGGTAAACTGGAATCTTCAAGACTGCTAACGCAGAAAGCTTCGTGGATATTGGATAGGGTATACAAGAACAAAGAGAAGGTACCACTTTCTGAGCAGAACCTTGCCGTATCGCTTGCAAAGATGACCGGGCCCCCGACTGCACACGAGATTATCACAAAAGTGATGGTATGGCATGGAGCGATGGCATATACAAAGGATCTTCCGCTCGGTGCAGCACAGGGCGGTGTAATGTCGTACTATGTAGGAGCAGAAGGCGGCATAAACATAATGAAACTGATAATAGCCAGAGAGCTTCTTGGAAAGGAGTTTCTCAGTTACAAATCAGGATAGATTTTTAATCGCAGAGAAATAGAGTAGCCGAAGCCCCGTGGTGTAGTGGACAAGCATTTCGGACTTTGAATCCGACGACGGCAGTTCGAATCTGCCCGGGGCTATAGTGACTTAGCAGAGCCGTATTTTCCAAGGTAGCGAAGCACCAGAGTATGAATCTGAGATAGATGTAGTTGACCACAGAATGAATCTCACGAACTCTTAGTAGGGAGATGACCCTGAGGTGAAGAAAGGATCTGGCCTTGCAGAACAACACTTCCACATTCAATCCTGCCTGCTGAAACAAAAGTTCAAGACAAAGTATGGGTTGCTGAATACTTCCTTTTGGCATCACAGGTATTTATCAATCAGACTATGACACTGTCACAAAGAAATAAAAGATAAAGACACTACTTAACTATCAGGAAAAATAATCGCTGAAACTTAAGAGCCGACCACACGGAGCATTAAGTACAATGCAGCTATCAGGAAAGCGTTCAGCAGCATAACCATAGAAGCTAGGCTCAGACCGAACCTTGCCGAGAGGAAGTACGTAAGGTAGACAAGAAGTGATTCAAACACGACCATGAACACTGAGAACAGAATGAGCTTAAGCATCACACCCTGTCCATTTCTCCTGTAGGTATCAACGAATGAAAGAAGGATGGCCATAAATATGGCTATTTCAGCTCCCTCCATCACAAGGTTCACAAGCCATGGTATTCCAATCATTCCGTTTTGCCCCCAATGAGTTTGTCAATTATTTTCTTCAATTCCACTTCCAACATGCTATTCACGTAAACCAATCCTCCATATCTCTGATCCTCACGTATTAGGTTGTTCTCTGAAAGCACGCTAAGGTGATGGGTCACAGTCCTGTAGTTCAGGCTAAGACTTTTACTCAGCTCATTCCTGTTCGTGGGGTTATTCAGGAGAAGGCCGAGAATCTTGATTCTCGTGTCGCCTCCCCGAGAGGCTATGAGAAGCCAGAAGAGCGACTTCTTCAGCTCAATATCATCGATCTCTATGTCCTGGAAGTTTACCCTGTACCTCAACGCTAGTGTGAATGAATAGTCTTTATAAAAAAGTATAGAAGAAAAGTAAATATGTTCAGGCAAACGTGGACACCTGTGAGAGAGGACCAATGCCGACATTATCGAATATCTCATGGGTTATTATGAAACTCCCGTTGATCACAACGAAGTCTGTGGTATAAACTACGTTGATGTATTCAAAGGCACTGGCGTTCGATGAACTCTGAACAACGAACTGTATGTCTGCAGTTACCGTCCCTGAAACAGCACTGCCCTGCGTGAAGTTCACGGTTATCAAGGGGGGCGCCTCTGAATAGAACCATACAGCATTCCAGAGTCCGAAGAATTTTGTCCACACAGACTGTATCTGCGAATAATTTGTGTAGTTTCCGGCAAGTTTGCCTCCAATCCACTGCAGTGATGAGTTCTGCATGTACTGTGACATAACAAGTGAAATGTTCTCAATGGCTATATTGTTCCAGTGCGAAAACGAAGCATTCATCATGGCCTCCGTTTGAAGACTCTCAACCTCTTTTGCTGGATAGGATACAACTCCAACACCAACTATATGCCATACTTCCATGACTATCAACGGTTTCCCGCCGAAATAATGCATCTCAATTGTATAGTTTGTTACAATGGTATTCACCTGCTGTGGGGTGGCGAAGGATGTCAATCCCCATTGCACTGTGGCATTCACTGAATAGGTTCCCCCATCAATGGTGACCACTGGTGGTGATTCCGTATAGAACCACACTGCGCTCCACAGTCCGAAGAACTTGTTCCATGTAGACTCTATGGAATTCAGACCGCTGTAGGTTCCCGCGAGTGGACCGCCTATCCACATGAGAGTTGCATTGGGCGTATACTGGGGTGCAAGGAGCGTTTTGTTTTCAATGGCTATGTAATCCCAGTGAGCAAACGCCTGGTCCAGGACAACGTTAGTTTGGTTGTTTTGGAGATCGGCATTCAGCTGAGATATGTTACCGTTAAGCTGTGAGACCTCACTCTGCAGTGCTACGTAGCTTGACTTGAGTGACGTGTAATTGGATGTTAGTGCAGAAACCTGCGTGCTTAGACCAGTTACCTTCTGATCTAGAGAACTGTTGCTGCTCCTGAGGGCGTTAGACTGTTCCACTTCAGCTGCGTACGCATAGCCCAGTACGGCAGCCACTATCACCACAACCAATATCACTCCTATTGCTGCTTTTCCGTTCAATTAATCACCTGATCAATGAATATGCCATGCATAAATACAGTTATTCAGATTTGTATACAAATCTTGCAAAAAACTTCAAAAGTAGAGTCAGTCGCAAGGTGGTCCTAGTCTTATGCCCTGACTTTCAGAGAGGAGTCCAACCGGGGCATTATCTAGATTGAGGAATAACCTCCATCTATGACTATCTCGCTTCCAGTCACAAAGATGAACTTTCAAATGTTGGTAAAGCAGCCAACCTCAGGAAAGGCATTTAGGAATGCGTCATAGGCTATTTCCTTAAGGTAATTTCACTTAACGGAGCAGAATTAAATAGTTCCAGCGGATCGGCGTAACAGAATAGAGAATGCCCATACCTTCAGGGGTTTTAGGATGAAACTAACCAATGCCTGATGAAGCCGAAAGCCAAAGCGGGCCGCAATGTATATTCACTTTGCAATCACAGCACCTGACCTTCTTTCCGCTCTGAAGTTTAAATTGAGAGCTATCATGAGGATGAGAATGAGAACAAGTATGCCGGCAAAAGTCGAATCAAATCCATATCCTTGTATAACCGTCCCTCCGACAAGTGGGAGAGCAACCCCCATTGCTGTCATAATTGAGAAGAAGTAACTGTTTGCAATATTTCGTTCCTTTGGTTCAAAAGACCTTGCTATCGAAAGTATAGAAAGGGGATATGTAAACCCATGAGGAATTCCAAGTATGACCAGAGACAGAATAAATGTAAAAATATTCCTTGAAAGCACCATAATTGTAATTCCAATTATAGAGAGTGTCATCGCGAGAACCATCTGCCTCTTGATGCTTTTCGGAGGGACAAAAAAGAGAAACATTCTAGATATGAAGGACGAGAGGAAGAAGAGGGAGAAGAACAGTGTTACAAGTGAAAGGGAGATGCCATATGTGTCATGTTCGTAAATCCCTCCGAAGGCTAT
>JAMCQR010000003.1 GCA_023379555.1 Thermoplasmatota archaeon
TTGCAGACATTGCAATGGAAGACTCAATTCATGCCTCAAATACTTCTGTCATAAGAATAAGCGAAATAGCTTCCGACCTCAGGAGTAGGGACAGGATAATAGGTGTCCACTGGATGAACCCTCCATATGTGGCTCCACTGGTGGAGTTGACCCCTTCTGAGTGGACAAGCAAGGAAGTCGTGCAAGTGACAAGAGACTTCTTGGAGAAGACTATCGGGAAGAAAGTGGTGCTGAGCCCCGATATTCCAGGATTCATAGTGAACAGATTTCACGCTGCTGTTACATCAGAGGCAATCAGGCTTATTGACGAAGGAGTTTCGATAGAAGATGTCGATAAAGTGTGGAAATACCATTTGGGAGTACTTTATGGTATTTTCGGTCCTCTGAAGAACGCAGACTACATAGGACTGGATACAACCTATCTGGCGGGAATGTACCTTACACAGAGACTAGGTCGAGAGATGGGCTATGTTCCAGAATGGCTCATCAAAAAGATTGGAAATAATGAGCTGGGAGTCAAGACAGGGAGGGGGTTCTACGATTATGGTAACGAAGCATCTTCAAGTCTGTATGCCAAGAGAGTCCAAGCAATAAGGGAGGAATTAGAATGCCGAAAGGATCAGAAATAATTGCATCTTCGCTGGAGAAGGAGGGCGTAAAGCACGTCTTTACTCTTCCAGACGGTTGGATCATGCCAATATATGAGGAACTGGAAAAGAGAGGGATAAAGATAATTTCCATGAGGAGTGAGCAAGCAGCAGCGAGTGCTGCTGATGGTTATGCCAGGAGCACCAGGAAGCTCGGTGTCGTTGCTGTGGCCGTAGGACCAGGGGTTGCAAATATAATGCCCTCGCTTGCGCAAGCATATCTTGCAGGGAGTCCGGTTCTCGCACTCGGAGGAAGAACGCCCTTCTCGAACATAGACAAGATGGCTTTTGAAGAGGTTAATGTGCATACCTGGGTGGAGAAATACACGAAGTATTCTCGCTTGGTTCTTTCGACTTGCAGGCTGAACGAGTACGTCCAGGATGCTGCAAGGGAGGCAATGACGGGACGAATGGGACCAACCCTCCTTGAAATTGCAAAAGACGTTTCGCTTGGCAATTGTGAGAGCGACATAGTTTATGAATCTCCGGAAAGGTACAGGCCTGCTGGAAGAATATTTGGTGATCCGTCTGCAATCGAGAGGGCCAGGGAATTGATAGAAAAATCGGAGAGACCTGTGATAGTAGTAGGCAGCGGCGCCTACTGGTCAGGTGCGTGCGAAGAAGTTGTGAAAATGGCAGAGGCGATTCGTTCCCCTGTTGCGACCGAGGGTCTAGCTGTAGGATGCATTCCGACACTTCACCCCCTCTTTGGTGGAAATGCGAACGTGGGTATCATTACGAGATATGCGGACCTGATAATTGCAATAGGGGCCAGGTTCGATGAATTTCTTGGTTTTGGAAGGGACGAATCGTTCTATAGTGAAGGCACAAAGGTGATACAGATAGACGTTGATCCCTCTGTGATCGGGAAGAACAAACCGGTAGATGTGGGAATCTGGGGAGACGCCAAAGCTGTAAGTGGCCAGATTCTAGATTCACTATCAAAGAACAGGAAGGAATCGCCAAAAGAAAGCGAGTGGAGCTCCAATACATCCTTCATAATCAAGTCTTACTACAACAGGATGGAGGAAGAAGCTGCTTCGGACGAAACTGCAATCAGGCCGCAGCGGCTGATGAGAGACCTGAGAGAATTTGCAGGAGAAAACGGTCTTTTCATTCTGGATGGAGGGGATACGACCGCCTGGGCATTCCTTTATCTCAGATCCTACCGACCGGGTCAGATAATTTGGTCTCACGGACCATTTGGTATGATAGGGACGGGAATATCGATGGGTATAGCAGCAAAGCTTGGGAATCCCGAAAGGGATGTTTATGTAGTGACTGGAGACGGGAGCTTCCTGATGAGTGCGGTCGAGATTGAGACTGCAGTGAGGTATGGCATACCAATGGTCGTTGTAGTCATGAATGATATGACATGGGGTGACGTATACCACAACAGGATCCTTGCGACCGGAAAGAAGGAGAGTGGAAAGTATGCAATGTTGGAGGGAAGGAAATACGATGAGTTCGCAAAAAGCCTCGGAGGGTATGGGGAGACCGTTCTAGATCCGGGAGAGATTACAAGTGCACTGAAGAGAGCGAGGGATAGCGGATTCCCATCCGTGGTAGATGTCAGAGTATCAAGGGAGTTCAACAGTCCGCTGAGTCAGATACAGGGATTCCTGAAGAGGGACTAAAAGGAATTTAAAGCAACCGGTTTCTCGGATGCATGAAGGTCGTAATCTTGAGAGGCTTGGTTGCTGGAAAATAACGCATTAGACGGACATTTTAGCCAACTTAATTGGAGGCAATTATAAAATATACCTTTCATCATAACAATTGCCATGACCGGTATACCGGATCTTTTGAATTCTCTTTCTCAGATCGGAAAAATGGATGTTGATCCATACTCTGGAAACCTCTTCACCTACGTCTATGAGACTGGGGATAAAAAACTCAGGAATATTCAGCACAAAGCACTGAACATGTTCTATGACAGGAACGCACTCGACTTCACAACATTCAAGAGCGCTGCTTACTTTGAGAAAGAAATTATACGATTTGCAAAATCAATCTCTCACGCAGATGAGAACGTCCTCGGTACTCTGACTTACGGGGGAACAGAAAGCATTCTACTTGCAGTTAAGGCAGCGAGAGACCTCTTTAGAAAGAAGAGGGGAAAAGACGAGGTACCGGAGATAGTACTTCCCTCTTCCGGCCACCCTTCGTGGGAGAAAGGAGCAGAGTATTTTGACCTCAGACTGAAAATTATTCCAATAGACCGGAAGAACAAGAAGGCCAATCTCGAATCTCTAAAATCAGCAATAAATGAGAGGACTGCCCTGGTAGTCGCGTCAGCCCCAAACTTTCCTTATGGGTCCATTGACCCTGTAAAAGAGATGGGGGAGATAACGAGGGACAAAGGGGTCCCGCTTCACGTCGATGCCTGCGTTGGAGGCTTCATACTGCCCTTCTTTGAGAGACTTGGGGAGGATGTGCCGGTATACGATTTCCAGGAGGAAGGAGTCAGTTCATTATCAATGGACACACACAAGTATGGATATTCCCTCAAGGGGTCTTCGGTCCTCCTATTCAGAAATCCGGAGATGAAGAAGTATTCAAACTACATCAACATCTCATGGCCAAGCTACATCTTCGTCAACACCTCAATACTGTCGTCGAGATCAGTTGGTCCCATGGCAAGTGCCTGGACTGCGATCAATTATCTAGGAATGGAAGGTTATCAATCCCTCGCCAAGAAGGTGCTTTCCGCAAGGAACTATCTATCCAAAGAGATGGAAAAACTTGGCTTTAGGTCTACTGCGCCCATCGAATCCAGTATCCTCTCTATGTACAACGATACTATCGACCTGTTTGGATTCGTATACGGAATGCAGAAAAGGTCCTGGCATCTTGAGATACAGAAAGCGATCCAGGACCTCGTTCCGTACAACATTCACATGACCCTTAGTCCTGTGCACAACAGGCTGTCCAAGCCATTCATTAAGGCAGCGAGGGACACAATAACCTCTCCCCCAGATCCAAGATTCATGGAGCTTATGGGTGGCTTATCGCAAGGAAACCTTTCCGATCTCATGACGATGGTGAAGGAGGGAAACATCAACCCTGCACTGCTCGTGAAACTACTGGAACAGATACCGGAGGATTCGGCCAGGGAGATGGCAAACGAGATTGTTAACGAGGTGTTCAGATGAAATCGAAATTTCTTACGCTGATGGGCCTGATCCTTATCGTATTCGTGTCTCAAGCCATATGGGTCACGTACTCTCCCATTCTGACCAACATAGCACAGATCACCGGGGTATCTGCAGGCTCGGTCGGTCTTCTTGCGATCATATATCCAATATTCTTCCTCGCCCTGACGATACCAGTCGGGATTCTTCTTGACAAGAACTTCAAACTCTGGCTCACCATCGGTTCTCTTCTGACGTTTGCGAGCGGTGCGTTCAGGATTTTCTCTCCGCACACCTACATCTGGCTATTCGCTTTCCAGATCCTTGGTGCGATTGGTCAGCCATTCTCTCTGAACTCTTTCGCGCTGTTTGCAAGCACGTACTATGAGAAGAGAAAACCAATGGCCATTTCTGGACTGAGCTTCTCTGTGTATCTCGGTACAATCTTCTCGCTTGCCGCAGGCGAATACCTCTACGGGCTTGGTGGACTGCACATGGTTTTCCTTCCCACTGCCATCATTGCATTGATAGGCATTGTGCTGTTCCTCGTGGGAATTCTCGGCCTAGAGGCAAGAAAACCAGAGGAAAACGTGTCTGTCTTCAGGGAGATGAAGTACGCGGTAAGGCAAAGGAATCTCTGGGTACTGGGGGTCATCCTAGGGCTTGGGGTTGCAGCGTACGACAACCTGTCCACCTGGCTGCAGCCAGTCATACAGACGATTGGAATGGGTCAAGTGGCGGGCACGGTCGTCGCGCTGACACTAATATTGGGCCTAGTAGGTATACTGATAATACCGAATGCTATCACCAAGAGAGACCTTCGAACAATCTACCTGAGATTTGTTGCCATAGTCGTGCTTCTCATATTTGTAGCACTGGCATTTGCGGCCTCAAAGATCACGCTTTACGGTCTTCTGCCAATAAGTGGATTCATCATGCTACCTGCCTACCCAATAATAATGGAATGGATAAGCAAGTTCTACGTAAAGAGTCGTCAGGGAATTGCGACAGGGTTCATGGCGTTTGTCAGCAGGATATTCTCCGTGGTGTTCACGCTTTCTGCCCTAGTCGTTATTGCGTCAGTCACCTACTACTTCCTCTTCCTCTCAGCCCTGATATTTGGCGCTGTTCTCTTCACGTGGTTCCTTCCTAGAGACAAGGAGGTGGTACCAGCATAGCTGCGAAAAACTGCTTCCGGTACGACACTATGAAAAACGGTATCCCGTTCTGGCACTGATAGACAGCGCGTGCATAAGACTTGCGGGGATAGGGTGCCGGTCGTGAGACCAAATTCAGACAAAATCTTTAACAGGAAAGGCACGAGTGTTTTCAAACCAAGCTCCGTTGTGAAATGGGTTTACTAGATTCTCTGGGAAAGTTGAAGCGTCAGCGAGAGACCATCAAGTCTTTTTTGTTGCAATTATCATTTGTTTGCAACCTGTAGTAACTAATTTTATCTGGGGACTTCACAACTCATTGATATATAGATAGGGAACAAACAGGTGCAAACAAAGAATGGTCGAATTCAAGTGATGCTCTTCTTGCAATGGATGGTGCCAGGGTAAGGAAGACCTCAATGCAAGGACAATGCCAATAAGACTCACTACTTTCTCAGAGGTAAATTGGTAAACAGCTTGGCCCTCCTCCTATTTGAGATCAATCTTCCATTTTCTCCTACCTGTGGAATGGCGCCAGCTCCTGGGCCCCTTGTCGTCCGTCTGCCTACCAGAATATTCTTGTTTGCTGCTACGGTTAGTAGGTGTTTTGCATTCGTGTTGGTGGCTATCGTCTCTGCTCCAAATATTCCCTCCCACATGCACCTGCTGACGGTGTTAGAACCGTCACCTTCACAACCAACTATCTTTATGGAAACCTTCAGGCCCTTCTACTATTTCGACAAGCTCCATCCTCCTCAGATACTGTACATCTAGATTGATTGAAACTTACGCGCTCCCTTTCATTACTCTCTTCACCTTCACTATCTGTGACTGATGTTGTATGTATTTCAAATTCACTGATGATATATGCAGTCTATGAAAATAGGTTCCCTGAGATTTTAGACTCTTTTGGCCGATGTATAAAATTGAGCGCAGTGTAAGACGATAGAAGTAGCTTTAAAAATTATCTCAGACAGTTAACTCATCCTTTCAACAAATGCTACAACGATTATCTTGAAAAAGCAACTGTAGCCATCATTGAATCTTGAGGATAGAAACCAGTACTGGGAATCAAGATACATTGGAATATAAACCAGAGACAGATCCTTCACGTTTTGGGTTAATGAAGCTCATGGAGTTCTTACAACCATGTTTGTCAGGATTTTTTTTGTTCCGCGAAATCAACTGAAGACTTGCGTACACTCGAAAAGTATAAGGCCACCTACTATACCAAAATCGTTACCTCTGAAGTCGAAATAATTTACATTATTTTGCCTTTGGAGAAGTACCACAGCTACTTTCCCCGCAACTGTCTGGGAAACCAAGAATTGCAGGAACTACCAACTTGGATGGGAATTTACTAAGTATTTATTATAATTAAGCTCATTTAATTCGACATTCG
Source organism: Thermoplasmatota archaeon (assembly GCA_023379555.1). Next base: position 6,341 of record JAMCQR010000003.1, read on the forward strand.
AATTCGTGCAGCGAGTCACTGGGGAGAAATTAGCCGCTCGTGCTCACGATCACATTGAGCTCATGGATGCTTAGGACAATCGGGTATGCCACTGATGCAAATTGAATCTGCTCGTACCCATTCCCTTCACTAATCTGTTTCACACTTATGCCTTTAATCGTCGACAACTTTTCTAGGATTGAGTTATAAAATTGATATCCAAATATAGAGAAATAAGTAAGCGTAAAATTTCCACTGAGCAGGTAAGAGTTTTCAGATGCATCAGTTAATGAAAGACTGATCGGTGATTGAGAACTTATGGTTAGAGGACCGCCCATCAGATTTACGAGATTAAGCTGAAGATTTGTGGATCCGTTTGATGGAGGTTCAACCTGCAAGATATTTGACTCAAGCGACGTATTGACGAATGGATTGCTTCCGTACTGTTCATAGAAGAGAGATGACATTTCATAAGAAAAGGCCTCGTTAACGAAATATCTATTATTCGTATACACCGACAGAGTTCCTCCAGATCTAACCTGCATTGTAGAATTGTTTACAAGCACATACCCGGCAGACCCCTCAGATGATTGTGTGAGTGAAAGTTCACCGACTGTAGGAGATGCAAACAGGGGAACATATCCGGACTGGAGTTCGAATGTGACAGAAGTCGTTTCTCCCTGCTGGTAATTCAGGGATAACAAACTCACTGCGCTTATGAACTGCATCATGTCATTGTTCAGGCCAGAAGTGTATTGTTCCTCGTAGGAGGTCATTTCTGCCGGAACATAGCTGGTTATGAACAAGCTAAGCAGGAATATAAAAATGAGAATCGCAAATATGGCCCCAACAGCAGTTGCTACCCCATCTTCTTCATAATTAACACTCTTCATTTTAGGAGCTGCTCCTTTCTTTGTTCTCACTTTTAGACTGCGAACTCTGTTTTTCAATCATTCTGTGAATTTCGTCTGCAAAATTGGAGAACTTAACACTATTTTCTACACCCAACCTGACCAAAAGATTTCGTCTCTTTATCAATTCCATTTCAAATTGCTCTGAAGTGAGGCCCCCATTCTTGAGCAGTTTATTTTGGAAGTAAGAGTGTCCGCTAAAAGTAAACTTATCGGTATCCGGATCCCATTCGAAGACCGTGTTAGTCACTACCTCGTTCGATGTTTTCTCTAAGTCGACTATCTCAACTATCTTCTTTATCCTTCTGACCGTATCCTTTCCGACCTTAGTTAGAGTTTGGAGTATAACTATGTCCAGTGAAGATATCATTGCTCTCGGTATATTTAGCGGTTCCCCCTCTAGCCTGTGGACAAAGGAAGATAGGTCGTTCGCGTGGAAAGTACTGATTACGCTTTGACCGGTGGACATAGCCTGAAAAACAGTGTACGCTTCGCGTCCCCTCACCTCCCCCACAATGATGTAATCAGGTCTCTGTCTGAGACTGTTTACAAGAAGATTGAACATGTCGAGCTCTCCAACCCGTTTCTTTGTGGCGAGATTCACATCGCCCGTACCCGGCCTCGTCAGCATCTGGATCCAGTTTTCGTGTGGTGTGTTCAGCTCTCTTGTATCCTCTATGCTAACCAGTTTCTTTTCAGGCGGAACGAATAAGAGAATTGAGTTGAGAGTTGTTGTCTTGCCAGTAGCAGTGCCTCCGATGACGAACATGTTTTGTCCTGCCTCAACTGCCTGCCACAGGTATACAGCAATTTCAGGGCTCATTGTTCCTATTTTGATGAGTTCAAGCGGAGTGAAAGGTTGTTCTCTGAATCTTCTTATCGTGAATGATGATCCGTTCTTGGTGACCTCCCTTCCTAACGTTGCCTGCAATCTTGCTCCATTAGGCATAGTGCAATCCACCATTGGAACCGCTATCGAAATGTGTTTCCCTGAGCGTTGAACTATACGTCTCACGAAATCATCTAATTCGTCTTCGTTTTCAAATTCTATATTTGTTGATATGGAACCAAATTTTCTGTGCACCACATAAATTTGGGCGTTGGGACCAACGCATGAAATGTCTTCTACGTTGTCATCAAGAACTGGAACTTGAACTGGTCCATAACCCTGTAGTTCTCTTTGAAGCAGATAGAATATTTTCTCGAGATCAATCTTGGATAGCACACCTTCCCTTGACTTCTTGAAATCAGCGAGGAACTTTCTCAAATAATTGAGTCGCTCTTGCTCTGTTCGAGGAAACGACTTCAGGTTAGATATCAGTATTTGTCTTGCAATTCTTGTCATTTCTGCTACTTCTCTTCCCACATCTGGTTCGTTTACAATGTAGGAGACAGTGCCAGTCCGTATATCCTTGACTATCTTGACAGAACTGAATGGGGGTTCTACCCCATATTCAACTACCAGCTCGAGATTCGCTTCCATTGCTGTTTCCTTGTGCAAATCAGAGAAATTGAGATCATTCAGAGACTCGTTTGCAGTTCGAATCTGATTCACCGACCCATCAACACTCGTCCTCAAACACCTCCGACTAGAAGAATCGAAAGATATCCTATTGCAGCCAATATAGCTGAATAGAATAATCCGCTCCGCATTCTGCCATCAGCCAAGACCCCAGCCATTAAACCACTACCAACACCTTCGAGTATTATCACTCCGGTAAAAATTACCTTTATCAGAGGTATGGAGCTCAGGTTAAGGAAAGTGAGAAAAGATCCAGAACTTCCTGAGTTGAGCTGTTTTGACATTGCAGGAAAGAACCGTAAGTCGAGGATGATTACTGTCAGCAGGAAGACTGCATACGCAATAAGGATTACAATCATATAGCTGCTCAATTGTGAATACTTCTCCTTGGTGAGAAGTTGGGTCTCCTTTGAATTCTCAGCCACAAGGTTTAGCACTTCTGAAACATTTCCGCCAGATCTATTACATTCTATCAACGTACTTATCAGCTTCAAGATGAAATCAGATCTATACTTTTTTTCGAATTGTTCTAGGGCCTCGTCAACTGAAACCCCCCACTCGATTTGGGCTGCAATTTGCTTAATATCTTCAGTGAGGACTCCGTATTCTCCCTCAGACGCTACCACTATAGAATCCGCCAAATTGGAACCAAATTTTGATGCCTCAGCAACATCTCTAAGAAAGTCCGGAAGCCTGCTCTCTATAGCATTCACTTTGCTTCTGGTTATATGATCCTGGATTCCGGCAGGCGCGAGCATCAAGAATATTCCAATTACTACGAAGTCAAATAGAATAACAAAGTTGTCGTGAAAAGATGCAAAGAGATAAACAGCTATTAGCAGAGCAACTACGCCTCCAACCAGGCCGGACCAAACAAACAATCTCAAGAGATCCTTACCTCCCTATTCACGCTGGACATGATCAGGACAAAGGTAGCAATCATCACCGGCATTACAAGAAATGAAATTAGGATAAGGAACAACATAGACATCCCGCTGGTGTTTTGTGCGATAACCGCCATAACAGCAAGTATTACAATCAGAAACAGCGGAAATGCAACGCCAATAGTGATATAAGTCTCGGCGAATATCAATACACTCTCTGCGTTTTTCTTGAGTGATACCCTTAGTTTGTTCTGGTACTCTGTAGCCTTAGCGACAAAGTAAGGTTTCAACCTGGAACCTGCGGAAGACGTTGCAACTGCGCCCTGCAGAAATTTTTGCCACTCTACAGAAGGGCTCATTCTTGCCACCTGCTGCATTGCTGTAAAAATATCTAGACCCAGAAGTTCAGTTCTGGTCGCAATCTTCATTGCCTCTCTACTAACCTCTCCATATTCTCTCTTTTTTGACAACTTTAGTATTATTGAATTGATTGGTACGTCAGCGCTTGACATGGCTGAGATGAACGCGAATGCGGATCCGAGATTCTCGTCTATCTTCTTTCCTCGTTGCGACGATTTGAAGCTCGGAAAAAACGTCCCGATTCCAATCACGACTACAATAGAAATTGGGACTGATATAGTAAACAGAATATAGGGTCCTTTAGCTAGGTAAGCAACAATGGCAGACGCGGAAAACATGAGTCCAAAAATCAATGCCGCGAACAATATGCCGCTAATGTAAGTTCTCGAAGACTCTCCCATCTCTGCCTTGGAAAGTTCTGTTTGAACATTATCCAGAAATACCGAATTGTCATTTGTAAAAAAGGGTGAAAAGATTTTAGTAGACACTATTAGGAATCCTTTTCTGAATTGCCCATAATGAGCTGCAGCCTTGGTGTTTTTCAGACCATCTCTAGATGACTGATTATCTCTGAACAGATGAGACCCCCCTTTCATCTTTATATTCATTCAGCTCAATGGAGATTTTTTCAGGCTCCTCGGAATATCTCCTAAGGTATTCCCAAATGTCAGTATAATTTGTTATGTTCATGTCTGCCAGATACTTGATCAGCTTACTTCTCTTGTTGAAATCTTCTCTGACTATTTCGCTGCTTACATTCCTCTTATCTGCAATTTCCTTCAGTAACTCTGGTTCTCCCGTGAACGTAATCATATCCTTGGATTTATCCCAGCTGAAGATGGTGTTGAATGTGAGTTCGTTCGACTCTGGATCCAGTCTCAGAACTTCAGATACCTCCGTTATCCTCCTTTCTACGCCTTCATTAATCCTGACCATCGATTGCTTGACGACACAGTTTACAGATGTGAGCATTGTTCTTGGAATATTGAGTGGATGATTTTCCAGTCTCATTATCATGTCATCTATGGATTCGGCGTGAATCGTCGTTATGGTAGTCTGCCCCATCGACATTGCCTGGAAGAGGTTGTAAGATTCCATACCCCTTACTTCACCGACTATGAGATAGTCTGGTCGCTGTCTTAGCGCACTCACGAGAAGGTCAAACATGTCTATTTCTCCAGAATTTTTCCCCATAACGAATCTTCCTTCGCCGACTCCACTTCTCGTGACAGCAGAAATCCAGTTCTTATGAGGGATCTTGATTTCCCTTGTATCTTCGATGCTTACAATCTTTGATGTAGAAGGCACGAATAGTATAATGGCATTTAGAGTGGAAGTCTTGCCAACTCCAGTGCCTCCTAGGACAACTATGTTCTTGCCGTTTTCGACCGAGAGCCAGAGGTACGACATTAGATCTTGACTTGCTGTTCCAAGCTTAACTAGATCCACCGCGGAGAATGGAACTTTATTGAAGATACGAATACTGAATGTTCCCCCCTTTGCAGTAACTTCTTTTCCATATGTTGCGTTAATTCTGTTCCCCTCTGGGGTCGAGGTGTCAAGGATCGGGTCCGAGACTGAGATCTGCTTATTCCCCTTCTGTGCAAGGTAAACGATGAAATTGTTCAATTCCTGTGTCCCGTCGAAAACTATGTTTGTACGCAGGTTCTGGTATTTCTTATGATATACGTAGAGAGGAATGCCCACTCCGTCGCAAGAAATGTCTTCCACATTTCCATCACTTAGCAGAGCATCAATCTTCCCGTAGCCTAGATAATCCCTCTTGGCAAAATATTTCAGACGGGAAAGAGAAACTTCTTCAGGATTCACTCCATCTTCGGCAAGTATCCTCTTCAAGATCTGATTGATGTACTCTTCCCTCTCAGAGAAAGAGCCGAAGTTGATCGAGTTATCAGAACCATTGGAGAGAGACTCCTTCATCTTTTCGAGCGTTTTAATCTCCCTCTCTTTTAACTGTTCTGTGGTAACTGAGTAAAAAATCCTTGAAGTTTCAAGGTCTTTTCTGATATCTACCTTTACAAATTCGTTGATGAAGTATGAGTCCAGTACTTCAATACTTGTGCCATCCATCACTTTCTCTTCCACTTTGGTCGTGTAGGAGTGATTTTCGGGGATTTCATCGTTGTGGTGAATCTGGGGCACATAGTAGATTTACACCTTGAATAAAAAATGTATCGAAGTTCAGAAGAAATCCTCTAGAGTGCTCTTCTTCCTAACTTCAGTTGACTTAAGGGTAGATTCATCCATGTTGAATACTTCTGTTATTCTCGAGAGCGTCTGGGCTACCCTGTCAGCATAGTATTCGTAGTCTGGTTTGAAATCGAAAGCAACGTTCGGTAAGTACGGTTCAACTACTTGTGGCCGCCTCTTACTGTCGACCACCACCCACGAAACCTTCATACCCGGAACAAATTCTCTTCCCTTCTGCATCATCTTCTTTGCTGCCTGTACGTTAGCCAGCGAGTCCATTGCTTTGTAGAACTCAAAGTCCTTGACTGTTCTTGAGATAACGAGTTTGTCTGTCTCCACTCTTCCGCTTTTGATATCTGAGACAATTTCCTTTGCCCTCCTAAGTGCTCCGTTGACGTCTCTATCAAGTATGAAATTGAAAATTTCCATCAGCGCTTCTGACTGAAGATCGAAAGAATCGGTCCTTCTAATCTCGTAACCCCTAACCACTATATTTCCAGAATCCTGCTTAGGAAACAATATCTTGCCTGCGTACCTCTTCTTTGCACCGTGAGAGAAGAGTGGATCAAGTACTCTTTCAACTTCAATTATGATACCCAGTTTCTTGGAAACCTCGTCCGTCAACCCGTTGGAAAGATCAACCGCCTCGTCCACTGTTGCCCTACCTGTCTTTATGAAGATTGAATCGGTGTCCCCATATACCACCTGAATGCCATTTGAGGTGAAATCTGCGATTATCCCTTTGATTGTTTCCCTTGCGAACGCAGTTATGCTCGAACCTATATTCTGATCTGTAAACCTGTAGAAACTGGATGCAAATACACCGTAGAAGGAGTTCATCAATATTTTGACCTGGCTCTGCATGCTATCTAGGTACCTCTTCTTGTCTGGATCCGTTTCCTTCCTCATCATTGCCTTGTAATTGTCCCTGGTTTTCATCAACCTTTCCAGCAGTTCAGGTATCAATCCTCTCTTTATTTTTGCAGAAACAAACTTGGTGCCGTTCGGTGATATTACGTCCCCATCTGGAGAAATTGTTGTAAAACAAATATTGTACTTTATCATCAGGCTGGGATACATGCTCTTGAAGTCCATTACAGCAACCATGTCGTAGAGACCTGCTTCGATCGAGTGAACGTATCCGCCCTCGATCTTGTCAGCGTTCTGGTTCGTGAAATTGTTCATGGGCACTGCAATGTTCTTCCTGTCTGCCTCCCTTATTACGAGGGAGTCTATGAGAGTGGAGTTGCCCGAGTTCCAGACATCGTCGAGCGGAATCATCGACACGGTGCTCATATTTTCATATTTCTCTATAACGCCTATTTTTTCGAGTATCTTGAGGGCCAACAGAGCGTCTTTGATACAGTATTTGACCACCCTGTCCCTGTCTTTCTGCCATTCCTGGTCAATACTCAGCCTGTCGACATCACCCTTTGATTCATTTAACAACTCCTGTGAAACATAGGCCAGGGACTCTTGTTTGGGGTGTATTTCCCTCTTCACATTCCACCACGCATCTGCGACTACACGGCCATGAATCCTCCAAAATTGGTCCTGTATTCTCTGTGGTGCGCTGTTATCCCTCCCTAGATACATGGATATGTTCTCCTTATCCGCGAGCTTTTCCAAGAAGGGAAGGTCGTATCCGTCTATATTGTATCCTGTTATGATATCTGGATCCTCTTTCCTTACTAGCTGTATGAATTTATCGAGGATGTCTCTGGGTTCCCCATATATCGCACCATCGGTGTATTTTCCCTTGAAACTGAATGTGTATCCGATCACGTACAGCTGCTGTGTCTTAATGCTGTTCTCTATGTCGAAACTCAGTACCTTCAGTGGGGGCAGAAAGTCCTGAACCTTTTCAACGCTATCTATATTGACAACGTGGTCAACTGCAAATTTGTCGCTCTTGATTTCTTCCCCGCTGAACTTGACACAACTCCCTAGGTCCAAATCATAGAAGAACCTGAAATGGAAAGGTATGTCAGCTGCCAGAATCCGATTCATCTCTGAGATATTCCTTCTGAACTCAGGCACTCTCCATGGAGACTTGACGGTGAACTTGACGGCCCTCCTCTCCTTCCCCTTGTACCATAGTTTCTTCTCTTCGATACTGACCATTTCCTCAACAGACTTCAGCCTTCTTAGTTCGTCTTCCGTGGGATCAATGGCATAGAAGTAAGGGAGAAATTTTCTATACAGAAGCACGAATGATTCTCCTTCCAGGTTTCTCCCAAAAATCTCGATAACAGGTAACCCGTTTTCGTTAAAATAAGATGAAGTGATTACCCTTATCTGGTCTTGCATTGTCTTAGCATGATATTATTTCAAATATACTTTTTTGGATTGTTTTTCCTCAAAATTTTCAATAGACGAAGTCGTTTTAAATAGTGAACTCGAGACATTTCAAAAAAGATTAATAATGTATTAGAAATAAGAGATGTGCGTTTTGTAGTTATTACTGGTGGAGTAATTTCTGGTATTGGAAAAGGAACAATCACTTCTTCATTGGCATACATACTCAGGCAGAGAAATTACAAGGTTGATATTGTAAAGATAGATCCCTATATCAACTATGATGCGGGCACCATGAATCCATATCAGCACGGTGAAGTTTTTGTGCTGAGCGATGGAACTGAAGCCGATCTTGACCTTGGGAATTATGAAAGATTCCTGAGCAGGGATCTAAAGAGTGGAAACAATCTCACTACAGGAAAAGTTTACAGGTGGGTCATAGAGAAGGAAAGGAAGGGTGATTTTCTGGGAAGCACAGTTCAGATCATACCGCATGTCACGGACGAGATCAAGAGAAGGATCAGGATGATCGGTTCTGAAGATAAGTCGGATATTGTGCTGGTAGAGGTAGGCGGGGTGGTTGGAGATATTGAATCGATGCCTTTCCTGGAAGCGCTGCGACAGATGAAACTGGAGGAAGATGGAAAGATATTCTTCATTCACGTCACCTATGTACCAACTCTTAGAAGCGTAGGGGAGCCGAAAACTAAACCTACACAGCACAGTGTGAAGGAACTCAGATCCATCGGTATCCAGCCGGATGCAATTATCGCGAGGAGTGAGATCGAGCTGGACAGGGAGCTAAAGGAAAAAATTGCCTTGTTCACACAGGTTGACGAGAAGGCAGTGATAAGCATTCCAGATGTGGGGGATATTTTCACAATGCCTCTTCTTCTTAATGATACCGTCTTGCCCAACTATATCCTGGACCGTATTGGTCTGAAATCCAACGAGTCAACCATGGAATTCTGGAGAGGAATAGTTGAGAACATTAAGAATCCTTCACAGTGGATCACAATAGGAGTCGTGGGAAAATATGTACAGATAAAGGACTCATACATATCCAATGAACACGCATTCATGCACGTAACAGGGAAAACAGGAATAGGGGTCAAGCTAAAGTGGATCAATTCAGAGAAAGAAGATCGGATAGAAGAATCACTCAAGGACTTGGATGGAATCCTGATTCCTTGGGGTTACGGGCCAAGGGGCACTGAGGGGAAGATTAGGGCAATAAAATATGCAAGGGAAAATAAGATTCCACTCCTTGGAATCTGTTTCGGATTCCAGTTGACCGTTGTTGAGTTTGCGAGAAATGTACTGGGCCTCAGTGGAGCCAACTCCAGTGAACTGAATCCCGACACCAAATATCCTGTAATAGATCTTCTTCCTGAGCAGGTGGGTGTGAACGACAAGGGTGGAACTATGAGATTGGGTGACAAGAAAATAAAAGTCAAGAAAGGAAGCCTAGCCTATGCTCTTTATGGCAAAGAAGAAATCGAAGAGAGGCACAGACACAGGTGGGAGGTCAATCCAAAATTCATAGATGACATCGAGAGGAATGGAATGCATTTCTCAGCGACGGACGAAAGTGGCACTAGGATGGAGATACTGGAACTTGATAATCATCCTTTCTTCGTCGGTTCCCAATTCCACTGTGAGTTCAGGAGTCGGCCAGAAAAACCGTCAATACTGCACGAGGCATTGGTGCTGGCCGCATCGAGATATAGCAAAAATCGCAGAAACAATTTTATAGAACAGGAGAAAATTGCGAAATAATTAAATACCTAGAACTTATCTCTCTGACCTATGCCTAATTCTCTTAAGAAAGTAGGTACTGTTTTAGGAGTGAGGGAAGGAAAGCTCATAGCGAAATTGAACAGGGAGGTTCAGTTATCCACAAAGATTTTCGCAAAGGAGGGTAAACCGCTAGGCAAGATTTCGAGAATATTCGGCCCTGTCAGCGCTCCTTATGTTGCTATTGATTCGAAGGGAGTTGTGGTGAAGGAGATTTACGTGAGGTGAAAGAATGGTTGAAGAAGAGAGAAAAAAAAACAAGAGGGACCTTTTCGAAGAAGTGACGAAGTGTCCCGAGTGCGGTTCTACCCATCTCGTCAGAGACTATGAGAGAGGAGAACTAGTTTGCCAGGACTGCGGCCTTGTGATCGATGACAGCTTCATAGATCAGGGACCTGACTGGAGAGCCTTCGATTCGGAACAATCGGAAGCCAGAGCGAGGACTGGTGCTCCGATGACATACACTATTCACGACAAGGGACTCAGCACTGAAATTTCATGGAAGAACAAGGACTCGTACGGGAAGAGCATCCCAACCAAGAGCAGGGCTCAGCTATACAGACTAAGGAAATGGCAGAGAAGGATTAAAGTTTCAAACGCAGCTGAAAGAAATCTGGCTCAGGCTTTGCAAGAACTTGAGAGGATGGCATCCAATCTGAGTTTACCAAAGGATGTCAGGGAAACTGCTGCTGTAATTTACAGAAGAGCAGTCAAGGAAAACATGATCAGAGGAAGATCAATCGAGGGAGTTGTTGCGGGCTCAATCTATGGCGCATGTAGGCAAATGGGTGTACCAAGGACGCTAGAAGAAATTGCATCAGTAACCAGGATCAAGAAGAAGGAGATAGGAAGAACTTATAGGATGATGAGCAGAATTCTCCAGCTCGGAATATTCCCATCAAGACCCGAAGACTACATCAACAGGTTCTGTAACAGGTTGAGACTCTCCAACGAGGCAAAGAAGAAAGCAATGGAAATTCTGAAAATGGCGGAGAACAGGGACCTGACATCTGGAAGGGGACCAACTGGAGTTGCAGCAGCCGCAATCTACATCGCGAGCATTTCTCTTAACGAAAGAAGGACACAGAGAGAGGTAGCCGAAGTAGCGGGGGTTACAGAAGTCACCATAAGAAACAGATACAAAGAACTCACAGAAAAGCTCGGGATAAACGTAGAAGTCTAATCGACATTCTTATATTTTTTAAACCATTACCGCCTGGGGCCCGTAGCTCAGCTCGGTAGAGCATCTGGCTTTTAACCAGGTGGTCGTGGGTTCGATTCCCACTGGGCCCGTTATGACTTTTGTCGCAATACCTGTTTTCTGTATATACTCCTTCTTGAGACTATTTTATGCATTTCAATGCGAAATATAACTATCTCAGAACGTAGTGAGATACAGGGGAGTGATATGCATATCTGCGGAGGGGATCCTTGATGACAGCGGACATGTTTACACTCGGACCATGTAGCTATACTGCTTACAATATGGAGCAACGTCTTAAGAAAATCCTGTATGACGGTAAGTCAGGAAAGTTACTCAAGTATTTCAGGAAGATTGTTGGAGAGCTAGAAAGGGGAGGAAAAGGCGGTTCCTACATTGCCATGTTCAGGAAAGCTTTGAACTCAGGGTGTGCGTTTAACGACATTGATGCTGGTTTAGATAAGGTCTAGATCAACGTTTTCGGGTTCAACTCCATAGCAAGAAATATGCATCTGAAGATGGGATATCTGAAGGCAGCTATCGACATGATGAAACGTCTTTGAGACTCACCTACAGCCACTCTTCACTCATTCAGGAGACGAATGCCGTAGAAACAGTATATGGTCAGCATCAACTCCTGCAGCACTCTTCTGTTTGCCAGGAAATTGGAAGAGGGCGACTGTGCCGTCCCTCTCGAATGTTGGATGTCCCGGAGACATTGTTGGTTCTATACCAACCGCCAGCGCAAGGCGAAATGACTTTGGCAATGTGCTATCCAACGGTGATATATTAGAGATCTGACTGGGAGGGATTCCGTTTGTTCATTCACTCCCCTTCAATCTCCGTGCTCTCTCATCCTTCCACCGTAATCTCTGCTCAAGTCTCAGTCCGAGATTTTCAAGGTCTTCAAGATCACCTGTGAGAATGTTGTAGATCAGGAACTCCATCTGAACAACCACATTTTGCACTACATTCACGACCATTCCGTTCAACTCTTCCCGAGTCATCTTGCCAACAGGTGTTTTTTCCTCTTCGACAGCGTCATCCATGGTCTTTTTTTGGGGAGGCTGTCAATGAGTGCGGCAGTCTCCTTCATCTCTTCAAGATGAACACCAAGTTCATCAATATCTAATTTGGACAAGGGTTTCATAGGTTCCTTGGCACTCCTTTGTAACTGCCAGTGCCAATCTATGTAATTATCCCTTGTCCCCCTACCGATGGTTTTCAATCCATTATCGTCCATCATGCATATTATTGCGCTCCTGAAATATAATACTTCGTACCCCGCAACCTCCAGAAGAATCTCGTCACACCCTAAGGATTGTGTATCGGAGGAAAAGAGCCTGCGCATTTAGGTGTGAAAATGAGATTAAAGGATTTATCCAAAAAAAACCTTTCTTGAGAGTAACCTAAAGCGAATTGCTTTCGGCTGAAACGAATGTCGCTCGCGGTAAACAATTCGATTTATTCGGGCAAAATTCAGATATCGAAAATTGCATTGTAATTTTTATATACGCTGCAATTATAGTATATTTGGAGCAGGATACTGAATGGATTTCTATCATGAAAGTGAAAAAAAGAAAGCGCTTGGTTCTATCGTGGTTTTCTTGCTTGCCGCTCTGATCCTTGTTTCCGTCTTTGCAGCTCCCGTTTCCGGCCAGCAGACCGATAATTCAAGCATTGGTGCGAACAGTCATTTTTGCTTCTCGACTTCAAGTGACAATCTCTCAGCTAAAGGGAATGCGGTCCTAGGCCACCGACAACAATTGAACCCCATCCAAAACAACACGGTTGGGACTGCCACCTCTGCGTATGCACCTGACTCCACAGGACAGGTATGGCTAGGGAGTTTCAATGGCTCGTATCTGCAGCCTGTTTACATTCCAGTCTACAGTTCCGAATTAGGTTCCTTTAACAACTTGACTCAGATATTCTCTTATGATCCTAGCATTCTTTCTTTCTACGGCACTTTAAACGATGTTGCTTCTCAGAACGTGACTTTTTCATACTCAATGTCGATCAATGGTGTGGTGAAGATTCAGGGAACTGGCTCTTTCTACGCAGGTTTTAAACAAACATTGCTCTACTACCTTATCTTCAATTCATCTGATGCCAACCGAACGCTCACGTCAGTCTTGCTTGATAATTCAATCCTCGGGACTGTTGATTACCCAGTCACTTATTTATCAACAGTCAAACTGATAAAAGGATGGACAAACTTAGGCCCGCACAGTATATCTGCACCTGGAATGATCCAAGGAGGAGGTGCTGGTACTGTTGATGCAGTTGGATATAGCCCTCACAACATGAGCGTGATTTATGTTGCTTCTGGGAGTGGAGGACCTTGGGGGGGTGGCTCCGTATACGGTTTTGGCGGAATTTACAGATCAGATAATGGAGGGTTAACATGGAGTCCGGTGGATAGAGGATTGAATTCAAGTCTAGTAGAAGCGGTCGCCGTTGATCCTCATAATCCAGACGTTCTAGTCATATCTACTGGTGGACTCGGTAGCATCGTCGGGGGGCATATATACAAATCTGTGAACGGAGGACAAACCTGGCAGGAGACCTACAACGTAGGGGGCGATTATCTCTCTTACGATAATGGATTTCTCTATGCAGCAAGTTATCATGCAATCCTGTCCTCAGATAACTTTGGTTCAACCTGGAATATTGTCAGCAACTTCTCCTACCTGGTAACAACCATGGCCGAAACTGACAACGGTTCAACAATATTAGTGGGAACTTCTTCATTCGATATTCCATATGGAAACACTGTCAACACCGCAGAAATCTTTAGGTCTACGGACTCCGGGTCTAACTACAGCGTGGTTGCTACATTTCCGGGATACAACACTGTAAGCCAGATTGTTGTAAATCCCTCAAACCATTCCAATGTCTGGGCGCTCGTTTACCAAGGTTATACATCCTCCCCAAACCTGTTTGAATCCAATACCGGTGGTTCAACCTGGAATACAGTTAACGACACAGCGGTTGGAATAAAGAATCCTGTTGTGAACGTTACGCTTGAGGATAGCTTTTACGTTACTGAGCCTCTCTCCTACAGCGCTAATGAGACTTCCAGGAACGCTTCTGCAGATATCTACGAGGTTCCGCAGGGAATTGCAATTGACCCGATTAATGGCAGTATAATCTACGTCATTGGTCCCGGATACGTTTACAAATCCACAGACTTCGGAAAACACTTCATCAACCTTGGAGATGAGTACGGTCAGAATATAGGTCAGGACAACAGGATAATTAACATAGACCCTCTCAACGATAGTGTTATGTTCATAGGAAGCGATCAAGGACTGATTGTCACGTACAATGGCGGGGAAAGCTGGACCGGCATAGATAACAGATCATCTAATATGCTGTATGATGTAGCTGCAGACGGCTCTAATATTTTCACAACCGTTCAAGATTGGTCTCCGCTTTTCTCAGACAACTACGGCAAAACATGGTATCAGACACAAGTCTCGGAAGAAGGTTTCGTTGCAGTGGATCCCTACAACCCCTCGATTATCATTCACGTTCCCCCCTGGAACAACCCGGTGGAAGTATCAAATGATGGGGGAGATACTTTTTTCTTGTCAAATGTTAACCAAACTGAGCTATTTGTTCAGGCAAGAGATAGCCCGAACCCCATTGCATTTGGTCCGCGTACAATCTACATAGCGGGGAAGGCGGGTATTTTCTACAGCAACAACTCTGGAGAATCGTTCGCACTGATTTCAGGGTCACCTAATAATACTCTTTCAGGCGTAGGGGCTATTGCAGTGAGCCCGTCTGACCCGAACGTAATCTACGCCTCAAACTATGAGGGGTTATTTGTATCTTATGATTATGGGTTTAGCTGGAAAGAGATAAATAATGTGGGAAACGTTGCTTCTATAGTGGTTGATCCCTTCAATTCCAGCCTGATTTATTTCGATATTTTCAATGGTGATACGTACGATTCGCTCTATGTTAGCTTCAATGGGGGGGTCAGTTATGAGGAATTGAATAAGTCTTCAAACGACAACTTCGCTGCACCCCCGACTATTTCTGCTTTTGATCACCTGAATAGCCTGTACCTTGTCTATACTTCCGGTAATGGGATATATCTTTCAAATGATGGAGGGAAATCGTGGCTAAACATTAGCTACAATTTGAGAACCCTTGTGGTTTCCTCATTTTACTTATCACCCAACGGATCTGCTTACCTCTCGACCTACGGATCGGGAGTTTGGTATGATTCAGACTTGTTCAATATGAGCTATTCTGTTAATGAGCCGATTCTTTCAGGCTATTTACCTAAGAATGACTATGTTACAATAGACGGTGTAACAATAAACTCAACAGGGCTCTTCACTTTCAAACTTACTGAAGGAAACAACACAATCTACGTTGCTTCACTTGGTAAGGTTATTTCCATGAATGCTGTATTAGATCACATTTACTTCGAGAATTTCTCAGATCCATTTACGCAAGTTGAGGTGAAAGAGATCGGTCTTCCTATCGGTACCAGTTTTACGTTATCTATCGGTGCTCAGCATTACTTGGCGACCAATAACGAAACATTACAGACAGCAGTTGGCAATTACAATTTTTCAATAATACCTTACTCAGACGATTTTACTATCTATGAGCCTGACCCCCAGTACGGGAGTATCTATGGTTTTCAAACTGAAAATGTTCTTAACATTCATTTTTATCCTATCTCTAAGGCAGAATATTATAATCTTTCAAAGGAGATTTCAAACAATACCTTTTGGACAACTTCCTTGTCATACAATAAAGACGAAATTTTGTATGCGGGAGGAGGAAATGTCGTTATCATGAATGCGTCCTCAGGTCTGGTGTATTCGAAAGCTTTCCCCTCTTCAAATGGGGGGGCAGATACCACAGTACCTTTTCTTGACGGATTTCTCATTGGGGGTTCAGCTTCACCAGACCGACCCGGTATATTCTACTTCAACCTTTCAACGCAAGAATTCGAAAACATCTCCCAGCTCTTACCATATACTTGGAATTCTACTGGATCCGGAATAACCAGCATATCTGTTATAAACTCTTCTGCATTCTCTTTCATTGGTAGCGGTACCTCTTCGACATATTTCGGAGAAATTAGAAACGGAAGATTCCTCAACTTCACTCCGTATCTCACATTACCTTTTATGCAAACGAATGATCTGTACGAGTTCTCTGAAGCATATCTATCAGCAAGCAATAGAATAATAATAACCACTGGAAAATCAGTAGGGACCTTTAATCTAACGAGCGATACTTTCCAAGACATAACTTCGCTCTTTTATACAGGTGGTCAAGGTTTTGACTTTGGACATCTCGGGAACGTTTATAACCCATCATCTGACTATGTTGCCTCTAATGGTTCATCCGCTATGTTAATAGGCTACTCTCCTCAAGGACCCCTAGTCGAATTATACAATCCTGAAAAGGGGATTTCTGATTTATCAAATCTATTCCCACATAACGAATATGAAGATGCAGTAACGTGGGAAGATGGAGACTTCGTTCTGTCTGGATACGCCTCCAGCAAAGGGAGTCCATCAATATTTGTTTATAATACTACCAAGAACCTAGAAACCGAACTTAACACGAGCACCTACGGAAGCATATCTTTGATAGATGATGCCATAAAGGTTGACAACTCCTTCTTTTTCACTACATTCAACTCGAAACCGATTCCAGGCACGAAGTACGTAGCCGACTTCTCGTATTATGGAGAGATAAAGCTAACTCCAATTGGTAGCGTTCATCTTATGATAAATATTCCATCAACAATTGAAGTCGATAATGAAAAGTTCTATGAAAACAGCATAACCGTACCTGAATTCGCAGGAAACTATTCTTTTGTCATCTCTTCTCCGGGCTTCGATAACTATACTGAAACTATAGATATTATTCCATTCAAAATACAGTATCTGAATGTGACAATGGAACCAAAATCCTATGAGATTACGTTCAGAGAGATAGGTTTGGCTGCCGGTACCGTCTGGACCGTCACGCTAAACAATCTCACGAAATCCTCCACCGGCAGTATCAGTTTCAGTGCCCCCAACGGAACATATTCCTATTCAATCGGAAAAATGGCCGGATATACCGTTCTCACCCAATCAGGGGTTGTTACTGTCAATGGTAAGTCCGTATCGGAGTCAATAACCTTTAATCAAATAGAGCAAAATGGCTATTTCGCAGGTTCCGTGAGTCCTCCTAACGCAACCATCTCCATACTCGTCAACGGAAGCTGGGTATCTTACAAGGAGGACAACGGCAGCTTCAACATATCGTTGAATCCGGGAACTTATGGAATTAATATTTCCGCCCCTGGGTACACAGCTTATACCACCAACATAACAGTTTCATCTTCCACCGTGACTTCACTCTCTATTCACAGCCTTTCAAAAGTATCAGGACCTTCTTCGTTCCCAGTGTTGCTCCTTGTTATCGCAATCGTAATCATAGCAAGTTTAGCCGTTGCAGCAGTAGCCTTGGTGAGATTCAGGAAAAGGACGTGAGATTGTGAGAAAAAGCCGGACTGAAGATTCAGATACGTGTCTCAAACTGCCATAAACAGTACAGATATATGAATAGTGTATGCATCTCAACCCAGATAGATCACTTGAAGACCTCTCTACAATGTTCAATCCTTCAGTCAGAGGATAGTACAACTATTTCAAAAATTCCTCTATCCAGCAAAACAGAATTTTGAAATGTAATTTCCAAATCAATTCAATTCGGATAAATCATTTAATCATGGTAAAATTTACTAAGATAACCAAGAAAATTGGATTTTATTCTCTGAACATAATATGAGTTGAAC
>JAMCQR010000004.1 GCA_023379555.1 Thermoplasmatota archaeon
CCGAACGAGTTCGCAGCCTTCCTCAAGGCGAAGAAGGAAGTGATATACGAAATAGCGCTCGTTCCCGGTACTATTTCTGGAGAAAGGAGTGCAATAATGCAGTTATGGAACAGACCGATAGATCTGGGGTACGTAGGCACGATTCATTCCCATCCCTCTGGTGTGATTTATCCTAGTGAAGACGACAAGAGTTTGTACTCAAAATTCGGGAATATTCATATCATAGTTGGCTATCCGTTCAACCTGTACTCCTGGCGGCCGTTCAACAACGAGGGAATAGAGATAAATCTGGAAATGATACAATGATAAGAATCACTGATGGCAGGTACATAAGAAACATATACGGAGTACCGGTCGTAGCAGACATATTCAGGGCAACTTCAAACATCGTTACCATGGTTATGAAAGGAGTAAAGGAGATAATTCCCGTCGACGATGTCAATACCGCACTCTCGTTGAAGAAAGAAGGGTACGTCTTGTTCGGGGAAAACAACCTGAATCCGATAGAGGGATTTCAGTATGGCAACTCGCCAACGCAGACAATGAAGCTCGATCTTGATGGAGTGAAGGCCGTTCTGATGACGACTAACGGGTCTGGGATTATTTTAAAGGCGGGTGAAGGAACACTCGTTGGTTCATTCCTAAATATAGGTGCACTTTCAAGGTATCTCAGAAACAAAGAAGTTCATATCTTTCCCGCAAATCTGAAAAACGGGGTCTCTACGGAGGACAACGAATTTGCGTATGCTCTCACCAAGAAGGTGATGGAACCAGGCTCCAATATAGATGTCAATATTGCAAGGTCTAGAAACGGAAATGGAGCCACGCTTCTCAAGGAGCATAAGTTCGAGGAGGACCTCGACTTCTGCCTTCAGCAGGATATCACAGACGCGATTCCAATCTTTAAAGGTGGCAAGATAGTCAAGTTGGAGTGATCACTTCGATTTTTCCTTGAGAAAAATAAACAGTCCTATCCCGACGACTATTGATGCAATCAGGAAGTCTGCGTAATAACCAATACCTGTGACAATAACGCCAGTCAGTGCCGAGCCCAGGACAGCGCCAAAGCTCTGAACTGCATTATAGGTTCCACTTACCCTTCCCCTCTCCTCAGGTTTTGATAGGTTCGAGACGAGTGTACCTGTCCCCACAGAGATGAATGACCACAGGGCTCCCAGAACTGAGTAGACCAGAAGCAATCCGACAAATAGGAATGGTCTATGGGTCTGCAACAGTGCCACAAGCGCTATTGTGAATGGAAAAATGAACATCCTTGTCATCACGGCGAACGTGGTAACCCTTCTGTTTCCGTATCTCAGGGCAATCTGACCAGAAAATCCGTAAGTTATTGCACCAAAAATATAGTTTCCAAGGAAAATGATGAAATATACGGACGCAGAAATAGCAAGCGTCCGCAGCATTATCGGAAACGCAACAAAGAACAACTGGAAGCCCGTCATCATGATCATGAAACCGATTATTATGAACTTCAGGTCGCTGGCTAGGTCTTTAAAATGGAAGTTGAAATGTATGATCTGAGATGGAAGGTACCTCACTCTCTGAATTATGCTGAAAGTGCGGATAGGGACCTCGTCTCTGTTAATTTTGACCGTGCTCTCCGGTATGTAGCGGTAACCCAGGACTGCCGAGATCAAATAGAAAATTACGGCAAAAAGGTATAGATATCTCAGCAGCGAAACCTTTGGAAAGAACGCAGTGAACACGGAAGCAAAAACGACTCCAGCTATGTTTCCGTAACTGTTGTACTGTGAGAACTTCGAGATCTTCATTGCCCAGTCCCTCCGCTCAGTGAGCTCCATAATGAGGATTGACGAGACCGGAGTGGCTGCACTACCAAAGAAACCAGACAGGAAGGAGATCGAAATGAAATACGCAGTGTTGAATGATATAGCCAAAAGGACGGATGTTACCGCGAGTGAGACAAATCCTATTATTACGAACATTCGCCTCTTTCCGAGTCTATCTGAAAGATTCCCCCAAACCATTAGTCCCAGTACTGAGGCGATCGATGAAACAATAACGTAAATTGAATAATCGATGATCCCCCCAGCCAGAAGTTCTGTAATGAAGAGTGGCGCCAATGGGCTCGTAATGCCCGCTGAAGTGTTCATTGGGAAATAGGACAGAAACCATCTGTCCCTTCCCGAGGGGGTACTCATTCAACAGGTATGCATTGCGATTATTTCTATTTAAAGATAAATTTTAAGGGCGCTCACAGATGTTAGGATTATCAGTTCTTTGAGCAAGATATCATGAAAGAAGCTTTCTTAACACCATATTCCCAGACCAAAGTGTCTTACGCTTGGGCCCAATTTTAGGCACAGTGTCTCAATATTTACGCCATCCTTTATTCATGCTCGAAATACAAGCGGATCAAAAAAATTACCCTAGCATCCATTATCCCAATCGAACTTAATACCCGTATTCATACCATTCTTCATATAAAAACTTGTGATCCTGTTTGCACAAGAAATTGCCTTCTTCATTTCTTTCCCGCGGTAGAGAGACGAATAGAAAGCAGCCCTAAACATATCGCCAGCACCCAGTGAGGATCCCTTCTTCACGATCTCTGTGGGAATAAGCTCGTTGCTAAAAATGGCACCCCGTTCCCCGAGGGTCACGATAGTCTTGTTTCCATCGATTCTCGTTAGGGATGAAAGATAGTTGAATTCAGGCTCATTCAGTATTACTAGATCAGCCATCCTCAATGCTTCGATTAGCTTGTTTTGATTCCATCTGTACTTTATCTCTTGGCCAGGGTCGAGAACCTTTATACTTCGGGTACTCCGCAAAAGTTTGAGAATCCAGTCAGGATTCGAAGTTGCGAAGTGACAATACTCACTTTCAATCTCGTAATCGTCCCCCGGGTATTTCATCGGACCTTGGTACATATAAGCTATCTGTGTGTCCTTTGCGTCTGCTATGTAACAGATCGGGCCCTCCTCATTGCTCTTTTCAAGGGTCAACGAGATATTTTCTCTGTTCAAAAGGTGCAGCAATTCTTCTGGAAAATTCTTGGAAATGCGTGATATGAGATTGACGGGAGTGCCTAGTTCGGCTGCAAATCTCGCAATGTTGGCCCCTGTCCCCCCAAGTCTCTTCTCTATTCCCCTGATCTCCTCGCTTCCGAAAGACGGAATTTGCTTGATATCAAAAATTATGTCTACGTTAATGTGCCCAACAACGGTCAGGAACGACATTAGTGGGGTTTACCATCCGCGGCCTTGGATCTTTTCGGAAGCTTCCATCTTCTCTACGTCCCTTCCCTTCATTCCAGGAAGGCCCTTGCTCACCTCTACCATTACGGAAGGATCGTCCCACGCTGCAGTTGCCTGAACCACTGCTGATGCCATTTTGTCAGGATTTGAACTCTTGAAAATACCGCTACCTACGAAAACTCCATCTACTCCGTGCTCCATCATCAGGACAGCATCTGCGGGGGATGCTATTCCTCCAGCAGCGAAATTGACCACTGGTAGCCTCTTTGCCTTTTTGACTTCCTTTAGTACCTCATGGATTCCAGACTTTATCTCACCATATGTGTAATTTCCGAAGATTATGTCCTTGTCGGTTATCATTTCCCTCCCGTACAACGTTCCCCTAACTTCTTTGGTGAGTTTCTCATAGCTCTTCGAGACGTTGAGCGACATTTCCCACAGTTCATTTTCGTCGGCCAAAACGACCTCCTGGATTCCCTGATTAACCTGCCTAACGTGCCTTACAGCCTCGATTATGTCTCCTGTTCCGGCCTCTCCCTTCGTCCTTATCATTGCCGCTCCCTCCCAGATCCTCCTTACTGCCTCTCCCAAGTTCCTTGCTCCACAAACGAATGGGATAGAAATTTCTTTCTTGTTTATGTGGAAGAATGGATCAGCTGGCGTCAGGACTTCCGATTCATCTATCATGTCAATCCCGAGCTCCTCCAGTGCCTTGGCCTCTGCAAGGTGACCTATTCTGACTTTTGCCATGACTGGAATCGTCACGGCTTCAACTATCTCCTTGATCTTGAGTGGATCTGCCATTCTGGCTACACCTCCCTCTGCCCTTATGTCCGCTGGTACTCTTTCAAGTGCCATAACAGAGATGGCGCCCGCACCTTCTGCTATCTTTGCTTGATCTGCATTTGTAACGTCCATGATGACCCCTCCTTTTGTCATTTTGGCAAATCCCTTCTTTAATAGATCTGTTCCATACTTTACCTTAATCTCAGTTGCCATACAAGATATATCACAATCTTCAAAATATACATTTCCAATTTTATTGACTCTAATTCAATAGACTAAATGGCTTGTTTTCTGTAGATTCCATTAAATAACAAACTTTTCAAATTATTGGGAAAAATTTAATTTCCTCCTAACATAATGAATTATGAAATTGATACGCAAGGGGAAGGTTAAGGAAGTATACGACATTGGTGAAAATCTCTTGTTCGTTTTCACCGACCAGATATCTGTTTTTGATAAAGTAATTCCTTCACTGGTTCCGGACAAAGGAGAATCACTGGCTAGGACTTCTGAATACTGGTTCGACCAGGCAACCAAACTGGGGATATCTAATCATCTTCTCGAATTTAAGAACAAGAGAGAGATGGTGGTGAAGAAGTTCGAAATAATAGAAGGACGTGCTTCCCCGGACAAGAGAAATTATCTTGTACCCCTAGAATTCATAATGCGTTATTATGTTGCGGGGTCGCTGCTAGATCGGATCGAAAAGGGAAAGACAAAATTTCAGGATCTGGGGTTCAAGAACCCTCCAAAACACGGAGATAAGATACCCGAACCACTCTTTGAAATGACAACCAAATTCGAAAAAACAGACAGGCTTTTGGATTTAGCGGAGGCGAAGCAGATCGGCGGATTGAGTGATGATGACGTCAATAACATCAGAGAAACGATCACGAAGATGGATAGTAAGATAAACACCGAGGCACATTCGCGTGGACTGATTCACGCAGACGGTAAGAAGGAATTCGCACTTGACAGTGAAAGAGCCCCTGTGCTGGTTGATACTTTTGGAACCGCCGATGAGGACAGATTCTGGGAAAAAGAAGACTACGAGAGAGATCGCACTCTGGTTGAGAGAAGCAAGGAATTCGTGAGACAGTATTACAGGAGAATAGGATATTATCAAAACCTTGTCGACGCACGAAGCAAGGGAGCAGTGGAGCCAGCCATTCCGCCCCTCCCTAACGATATTCTGTCAGATACGTCCTCCCTTTACAGGAAACTGTACGAGAGAATCACTGGGCAAGTTTGGTGATTCAAATTGAACAAACACTCGCAGCGACTGTAAATGGTCAATGTCCTTGGAAGTCGTTGAAAATGAGCCTTTAGCCATATTCAGTCTGGGGCACACTTTCAGGAACTTCCTCATGACCGAATTACGATGCTGATCGACGGACTGATGTTCTCTGGATCAGTGGAGCGAGCTTAAACAGCTTATCTCCATTAAAGATATATCGAAAGAATTTCTTTCCCCGTAAAGCGGAGGTTGCCGAGCTAGGTCAAAGGTGCCAGATTGAGGGTCTGGCTCCGTAGGGATCCGGGAGTTCAAATCTCCCCCTCCGCATCAAGACTAAGTCCGACAGAGCAAGACAGAAAGTCATATTGTATTTGAAAGAACAAGTGTAGTTATCTTTCATAAT
>JAMCQR010000005.1:0-6567 GCA_023379555.1 Thermoplasmatota archaeon
GGAACCGGGTCTATGAGATAGTAATCAGATTTCAGTGGAATGAATGAAAGATTCTTTCCATATTCTGGTGCCAGGTGACCACGCTTCAGCATTTCAATCATAATCTTGTCGGTATCGTTCATGGTGGTTCCCGGAATTGCCTCCAGGAAGTCGAATATGGACGTTCCATGGTAGAGTAGAAAAATCCTCCCACCAATCTCAACCCAGACTGGATTTGAAAGAGACATGACATTGGATGGGAAAAGTGCGTTTATCTCCTTTGGGAGAGGGTTCTGCGGTTCCATCGGGTATACAATGTCGTGGTTTCCAGGAATGATGATGATTCTCACGTTGCTGTTGAATTTCGACATTAGTTCTGCCAATTTCTTGTACTGAAGAATGATGTCGTTAATTGCCAGGTCCTTCTCTTGATCTGGGTAGACGCCTATGCCATCCACGAGGTCTCCATTCATTACCACAAAAGAGATTCCCTGGGTGTTGACATAATCCATCATTTCCACGAAGTTATCTTCCAGGAAGTTCTTCGAGCCAACGTGAATGTCAGAAACCACCATGACTTTCACATCGCTCCCTCCAATCCTTGGCTCTTTCGAGACTTCAGGACGATAAACGCTTTCAGCGAAAATAGCTGTACCATCCCTGCTGAATTGGCCCGATACACCTATGACTTCATCTTTGATTATGATGTCCTTGTACGTTCTAGGGAGTATGACTTTGATTGAGCTGGAATCGTCTTCGATCTCCACAATGCCGTACCCTTTCTTTGATTCGCTGAAATCAGCCACCATACCGGACACGAAGACAGTCCCTCCGTCCCTTCTTAGTTTGGAGACGGGAGAAAAGACGTGGGTCTTGCTTCTCTGATTCAGTTTTGCATGCAGAAACGAGTACCTACTCTTGAAAAGATCCACGAAGCTCTGGCTTATGCCAGGATATCCGTCAAGATGAAACTCCTTTACAAGGGAAAATTCGTTGATTCGTGGAAGGTTCGATACAGCGAATATAGGAGATGAGAAATCCATTTTTTTTTCGTTCTTGAGTACGTATTCCAACCCCCCTCTCTTCTCAATTTCCTCTATAGCCTTCTCCTCTATAAGACACCCTCTCTCTAGAAAAAATTTTTCGATGTCTTCATTCATTAAGGTGCTAATAACACGTCGATAAAAACGTTTACTCAAGCAGAGTCTGACGTTCTGTTCGTAGAATATAAAAGCTCTTATAACAATAAAAATTCGTTAATGGTGGATCAGAACTCGCTCTTCAATAAAGACACCAGAGTCATAGCGTTCGATGATTCCCCATTTTCAAGGAGAGATAAGCACACCAGCATAGTAGGTGTAATCATGAGGAAGGACCTTTACATTGAATCTCTTATAACGAAGAGAATTGAGGTAGATGGCACAGATGCAACCGAGAAAATATTGGATGCAATCAGGGAAAAGGGATCTGGGGTCAGAGTGATAATGACTCAGGGGATCACGCTGGGAGGTTTCAATGTCTTGGATGTCAAAGAGCTGTTCAGGGAAACCGGTATTCCCATAATCAATGTGGTTGACCACGAACCTAACATGAAAGCAATCAAAGATGCTCTCAAGAAGTATTTTGAGGACTGGGAATCGAGGTATTCTAAGCTTACGGAAGACTTCTACAGGTTCGGCCCGATATTCGTCCAGGCAACAGGAATGGATTCCAAAGTTGCCGATAAATTCATAAAACAAATCACGGTAAAGGGTAACATTCCAGAACCTCTCCGCTTAGCAGATCTGATAGCAGGTGCACTCTAGACTGAGTCCAGTTTAGCAAGCCTTATGTCTTTTCTTCTGCGTTCCAGGTATTTGTAAACGGTGCTGTGCTGGTTACCTCTAAGTATCATCAGGACACTCTCCCTTGAAATTTGGTTCTGCACATAATCTCCGATGAGTGAGGCAGTGTTTCCATAGATTGAGACATAGGACTCAGAGAGCTCTTCGATTAGCTTCCTTGTCTTTCCCCCGGTCCCAATCAGTCTTGACCTTACTGTCTTGGCTCTCTTTGAATTCTTTCCCGTGAAATCCTTGAGATCGATTACTTCAAGATACGTCCCAGTATCAAAGAGTCGGAAGGCTCTCTGAGGCGAGAATCCGCGTCCAATTGCCCTTATCACATCTCTTGTCTTGAGGGACATCTCTGGATCGTTTGACTTGCTATCGTCTATTACCACGTCTCCGCTTGCAGAATCGATCGTGATACCCACCTGCGACATTTTTTCTATCTCAGCCTTTGTCTCGCCCTTCTTTCCCACCAAAACTCCGATCCTTTCCTGAGGAATCTTAACGGTATACATTTGACTCACCAACGCTGTATTTCAGTACTCTTGCTTCGTCAAGCTTATACCCAAATTTATTAAAAAATTTTGTCATTATGCCAATGTCCCTCTTGAGCAGTACCTTCGACATAACATCGTTGGTATCAAGCGCCTGGGCTATGTCAATCACGTAAGGTTTCTTCCGGTGTATCAGGAAATTGTACTCGCTCAAATCGCCGTGGACTAACTCTGCCTTGGTGTACAGGGTTCTGATCGAGTGAAGTGACTGTTTAACGATTTCGTCCGTGATTTCGCAGTCCTTCATGAGCGGTGCAGGTATCCGTTTCGTGCCTACATACTGCATTACGAGAACGTTTCCAACCACCTTTATCGGCTTCGGTGCCAAGACTCCAGCAGCATTGGCAATGTCCAGGTTCCTGTATTCCCTGTGGGCCCATTGGACAATGAATTTTCGCTTGTTGCCTGTGGTGTCGATCCCCCACCTCTGGCCAGCATATCTCTCAATATTCTTGAATGTGGACGCGACAGTCTTATAGATCTTCACGGCGAAATACTTGTTTCCTTTCGACGCGGCAAATACCAGGCTCTCTTTTCCGGATGCAATAGGAAATTCAAACCTTCCAATCGTTCCGTCAGTGAACAATTTGTAAATGTTCAGTATAGTAAACTTGTCGAACACATAACCAAAGACCTTCTGAGTCTCCTTGCGGCGGGCTTCGACTTTCTCTCTACCTTCAGAATCACTTGAAAACATCCAGGATCTCCGGTAGAATCTGGTTTCTTGAGAGATAAGTTGCCTGTGTCTTGGTATACCTGAAATTTACGTCAGCTCTTTCCTGTTGAAAACTCCACGGTTTGACAATGACTAGATCTCCTTCCCTCATCCACATTCTCTTCCTAATCTTTCCGGGTATCCTTCCGGTTCTGGTCTTTCCATCTGCACACATCACCGTAAGTCTCGAGCTTCCAAGGAGTTTCTCGACTATACCGAACATCTCCCCCTTGTTAGGGTTTGGGAGAATAACTCTCGAGATTTCCTCTGTGTAGTCTTTTTCTTGGTAAGGCACTGTCCTCTTAATCGGTCGACTTTATATAAATGTTCCCAAATTATTTTTGAGCGATTTCCAATTAGTCCAAATTACAAGACAAAAGGTTAAAATCTCAAATCTTGTGGAAGTCCCTAGAAACAAAAAGAGGGGATATAAATGGAAAATAATAGGGATTACACCGTTGGCGATCTCGACCCTAGATCGTGGCCAGAATTTGAAGAACTATTCAAGAAATACAATGGAGTTCAAAATTCGTGCTGGTGTGTGTATTATCATAAGGACACACGAAAAGGAAAACAGTCATCCAGAGTGAAGAAGGAAGAAAGACCTCTTTTTAATTACAATCTTAAGAAAAAATTGGTAGAAGAGGGAAAGTCGAGATCAGTTCTTATCTTCGATGGAAAGAAGGTAGTTGCTTCTTGCCAATACGGAACTTTTGAAGAACTGCCTAGAATTGAAAATGCTCCGAGGTATGCAAGCTATAAACTGAAAAATGTAGAAGGAAAAAGATGGAGAATCACATGCTTTTTCGTCGATACTTCACACAGGCACAAAGGTCTAGCAAAGATGGCGCTGGACGGTGCGCTGGAAAGGATAGCGAGGAATGGTGGAGGTCTAGTGGAAGCTTACCCGGTTACGAAGAAAAACACAGTGGAAGTGTGGTTTGGTTCCGTCGGTATGTTTCTGGAAAGAAGGTTCGAAATTGTTTCCGATTTTGGGAGAAGCAATGTCCTGGTCAGAAAAATAGTAAAACCTATTTCAGAGTAATGCGAACGTTAGTTTGAAAACTCTGCAGATTGGTGATTCATTCATGTTCTCTGAAGTGCCTCTTATTATTACGTTGCTCTTGAAGTAGATTGGATCCGCGCTCTGGTTGAAATTTGAATTTTCTTACTTGAGTTATTTTGGTCTTGCCAAGGAACAAAGGTGCAAGAAGATCGTTCAACTGATTATGGATGCCCAGTGGGACGACGGTGGCTGGAACTGTGATCCAAGGCTTGAGGCATCTTACTCCTCCTTTCACGAATCGCTCGCAACTCTCAATGGGCTAATTCCTATTACAAAGAGACTCGAGATGAGGCGGTCAAGAAGTGCACAGAGAGAGCTTCAGAACTCTTCCTCCCACACCAAATTTTCAAGTCTCATAGAACCGGAAAGATCGTAAAGGAAGAGTGGCTAAAATTGAGATATCCTGTATATTGGCACTATAATTTTCTGGAATCGATGCTGGTGCTTTGCCTTGCAGGGAAAGGAACTGATTCTAGAATGCAAGACTTACTCGATCTGCTGGAAAGGAAGTGTAATCCCAACGGAAAGTGGGAAGGCGGGGGACATTACTGGGCTCTAATCGATAAGGGAAAACCATACGGGAAGATTCAGACAAGCAAGGAGGTGGTAGATTGGGGATTGAGGGGGACTAACGAAATGATCACTCTCTATGTACTCAGAGTGTTGAAGGCCGCTGGGAAAATGTCTTAAGAATCACAGACGGAACGACGGTTCATTAAAATATCAAATATTGTTATTCCAGAAGAAATGCCTACACCTCTGGAAGAATACGTACGTAAATCGATGGAAACCGTGAATTCTAAGGAAGATCTAGAAAAGATGAGGATGTCCGTTTCCAAGAAGTTCAAGCTTCCAAACGTGGTGAGCAACACCGATATCCTTCTGATGCTCAGAAAGGATGAGAAGGATAGATACTCAGACCTCCTTGTGAGAAAACCAACAAGGACCCTTTCGGGAGTTTCAGTCATTGCGGTCATGACATCTCCCTTCTCGTGCCCACACGGCAGGTGTACCTACTGCCCGGGTGGTGTTGAGTCCTCATCTCCACAGTCTTACACAGGGTTTGAACCAGCAGCGATGAGAGGAAAGCAGAACAATTATAATTCATATCTGCAGACCAAGAACAGACTTGAACAACTGAGGAGGATCGGTCATCCTACCGATAAGATCGATCTGATAGTGATGGGAGGAACATTCACTGCACGGGGAGAAGACTACCAGAAAGAATTCATCAAGGGTAGCCTAGATGCAATGAACGGTCATACTTCAGAAAACCTTGAAACATCTATCCTGGAGAACGAAACTGCCGAAAACAGGTGCATAGGCCTCACGGTTGAGACGAGACCCGACTGGTTCTTTGAAAGGGAAATGAACCTGGCTCTGGGATATGGAACGACAAAAGTGGAACTGGGGGTACAGACGGTATTCAACGACATTCATCGCGAGACGAAGAGGGCGCACAGGATATCGGACGTCATAAGGTCAACGAGGTATGCCAAAGACTCCGCATTCAAGGTTCTTTACCACCTGATGCCCGGTATAGGAGGAGTTGACCCTGACGGAGATGTAAGGTCCCTGACAAGGCTGTTCGACGACGAACTGCTCAGACCTGACATGCTTAAGATTTATCCATCCCTAGTTGTCGAAGGGACGCAGTATTACGAGTCATACAAAAGTGGAAAATACAAATCATACGAGAGCGATGAAGCAGTCGAAGTAGTCTCAGAATTTTTCAAGTACATACCGAATTACGTCAGGATACACAGGATCCAGAGAGATATACCGGTATACAAGATAGTTCAAGGAGTCAAGCGGAGTGATCTCCACGATCTAGCACTCAACAGGGCAATTGAGAAGGGGTATGAAATAAGAGAGATAAGGTACAGGGAGATTGGTCATTCGAACAAATCGACTGGAAGGATAGAACTGAAAGTCACGAATTATCTTGCTTCCGGTGGGATTGAAAAATTCCTGGAATTCGTGGACGAAGATAATAAGATAGTTGCTTTCCTGAGGCTCAGGATTCCGGGAGGTAATAACGAGAGACCGGAGTTGACTGGAAGATCGTTGATCAGAGAGATAAAGACATTCGGCAAAGAAGCGAGAATAGACGAGGAGGGCGAGTACCAGCACAGAGGGTACGGTAGGAGACTGCTCCAAGAGGCAGAAGACATAACCAGCGAAATGGGTATCCACAGCATCGCTGTGATCTCAGGAATAGGCGCGAGGGAATACTTCAGAAAGAATGGTTACGAGAGACTTGGTCCATACATGTCAAAAAGAACCAAATAGATTTAAGCAAAGTCAAATTGTACGAAATATGTCAACACTGATGCTGCTATCGGTCATAATATTGTTACTCTCTCTGCTATTCTTAGGACTCTCTATTTCCATGATTCTGAAGAAATACACAATGAGGGGAGC
>JAMCQR010000005.1:7193-14243 GCA_023379555.1 Thermoplasmatota archaeon
CTCATACAGGACTTCGCCGATTTGTGGTCAGAATGAATCATTTGCGTTTATAGTATGCAAACATTCCAACCATTAGAACGGCGAATATTGCTCCACCTATGCCTAGTGAGATAGCATTTGACCTAAGATTTTGTGTCAGGTAACTTGAAAATCCCCCAACCTGCAACTGTGCCAGGACATCGTTAGTTATCGGCTGCCCAGATGAGACCACCTGGTTATAAGTGAAGGAGAAAGTGCCATTTATTATTGGAAATGAAAAACGGAGTAGTGTACTATTTGCTCCCCAGTCAGTATCGACAGAGAGGAAAACCTGAAAAACAGAATTGCCCACATTGACAAATCCTGGAGATTGAAGGTAGAATGAAGAATTGCCGTAATCCAGAGTCAGATTGTAAATGGAAGTATTCTGAATCAGTCTGGTCCCGTTGATGAAGGTTCCGTTTACCAGAATTTCACGCGTTGGAACCTCTTCATTTATCGTGATGTAAGCGAAAGAGGTGTTGCCCTCCACTTCCACTTTGTTCAGATAAGATTTCATAGAGGGGACGGACAACGAGTAAGTTCCATTTTTCATTGGAAAATTAACATTGATTGGGTTTTTGGATAGGTGTATTGAATCATTCAGGGAGATGCTGTCGTTAATAGGAGAAACAAGGTTCGTGGCAAAAGAGAGGTTCAAGAGACTACTGGTTCTGTGGACATAAGAGTCACCCTTACTTATGTGGAATGTTTCCATTGTGCCGAACGGGTTATTGCCTAGAGAAATGGATTCCAGGGCGATCATCGGTACCTTCTCGGAAGAAGAATAAGAAGCAGCTCCCAGTGCAGGTGCTAATATCATGATCGTAACGACCGCGATCAGCACAGCGACTTCGCCTGAAACCCGCATAAACTCTTTAAGATGAAATCATCATTATAAAGGTATCTGGTACAATTTTCAAAGGTTATATTATGGAGTATCTTATTTTCTGCCCCTGGGATATCGCCTTCCTCAGTGCTCTTCCCTGCACGGATTTTGCCTTTACCTGGATTATCCCGTTCTTTGAGACCCTCGCTATGAAAAGAGGAGAATCCTCTACCAGGACCTCTACTTCCTTGTCCTTGAACTCTCCTCCAACGTTAAGATTGATTTTGTTTGCCGTGACTTCTGCCCCGACGCTTTCTGATGCCTTGAAATTCATCTCTTCTATGTCTATAGGCATCCCAATATCCTGTTCCAACCCTCTTACCCTCGCTCCACCTTTGCCTATGACCTCTCCCATGTACTGCTCGGGCACGTAGAGCTTCAGCCTTCCTGTGTCGTCAACATCTATCTTGTGAGGAACATCGCGCAAGGCATTTTCGAGGTGGTTCACTACTGCTTTCATATCGCGTTTCTGTCTCTTCTTGACAGGAACAACGACTACCTGTTCCCCGAACGTGTAGATTTCGAACATGAGAGTTCCGGTGAAAAAATCCTTTATCTCGATAACTGGACGGGCAAGGTCCTCCTCACTCATTCCAGAAGGAACCTTAACGGAATAGGATAGATCAAGTACGTCCTTTATTCCCCCGTTTTCGATGTATATGATCGTGTCTATGATCTGGGGGATCAGACCAAGTTCTATCTTTCCGACGAACCTCTGCATGGCGTCAATGGCCCTGGAAGAATGGATTACACCAAGCATCCCGACCCCTGCCAGCCTCAAGTCGGAATAAGTGGTGAAATCGCTTGAAACCCTGATTTCATCAAAAACTGTATAGTCGGGACGCTCGAGTAAGAGGATATCTCCAGTCTTCTCTATAGATCCCTCAAGAGGAGTCAGCTGAGTGATCTCTTGCGAAACTTGGAGGTCTCTAGGTTTTTCGATTGTCTTGACAACTTTACCAAGAGAATTGTAGTACTCAGCGAGGGCCTGTACAAAGGTGCTCTTTCCAGCCCCAGGTTTTCCCGAGATCAGGATCCCTTCTGCCCGCTCTTTGAACCGTTTCATCAAGGAGTCCCCGATCTTGTAATCTTCAAGACCGAGTTTCGTAATCGGCCTCACTGCGGTTATTTCCAAGCCGTCGCTGACCGGTGGTCTGGTTATTACTATTCTTATGTTCTTCAGCTGGACAACTGTCGCCCCCCTGACGTCCATATCGATCAGGCTCCTGATATCGTTCCTTGCCCTCTCAACTATGTCGTTGGCTATCGTGGTCAGCTCTTCTCTGTCCAAGACCGCAGCACCATATTCAAGACTCCAGGTGCCAGGGTGTCCCACCTTCATTCGTGGCTTAGTTCCCTCCTTGAGATGGACAGACATAGTATCAGCCGTGAAGAAAGTCTCAATGGGTCTTGAAAGTATCTGGATCGGTTCCAGATAAAGAACCTTGATTCCCTTGATCTCAGCAATGGATTTCTGCACAAAGTCTCCCGTGACCAGAGTAGAATTGTTGTCCAGAGCCAGCTGTCTGATGAGCTCATCTATCTCTCCACTCTTGGCTCTCTTGATCTGCCATTCCGCAGGTCTCTTCCCTGAGAATGCAAGAGTAATTCTACCGTCATCGCACATCTTTCTCAGTCTCTTGAGTTCTTCAAGACCGGTGAAGCCAATGCTCTTCCCCTCATTTGCCTGATGTTCTATCTCGGAGATGAGAGACTCCGGTACGATTACGTCAGCAGGAGTCTTCCCTTTGAGAAATTCGCAGAATCTCCCATCCACTATGACCGAAGTATCCGGAATGTATGTTTCTTGTACTTCCATTGCCATCCTCTATCCTCACTCCCATTCTATTGTTGCAGGGGGTTTGTCAGTGATATCATAAACAACTCTGCTTATTTCAGGAATACCATTGGTAATCTCCCTTGAAATCTTTGCCAGCATTTCTAGGGGTATTGGGGTAAAATTCGCAGTCATCCCATCTAACGAGTTTACGCACCTGATCGCAACCGTCGAGCCATAGACTCTTCTGTCCCCGTGAACACCTGTGGAACGGTCAGCCAGAAGGACAACAAAGTACTGCCACGGTACTTCTTCAAATTTGGAAACATTCTTCTCAAGGATGGAAGTTGCCTTCTTGAGCAGGTCAACTCTATCCCTTGTGACTTCTCCGATGATCCTGACAGCCAGCCCTGGTCCAGGAAAAGGTTGCCTCATCTTAGGTATACCATAATAATCGGCTATTTTCCGCACCTCATCTTTGTACAGATCTCGCAGTGGTTCTACGATCTTCAGATTCACAATGTCCGGTAACCCACCAACGTTGTGGTGACTTTTTATTGTATCTCTCAGTCCTCCCCCAGACTCTATCCAGTCGGGAGCAATGGTCCCTTGAACGAGATATTTAGCTCCGAAGTCCTTAGCCTCCCTCTCGAAGACGTCTATGAAAGTCTTTCCTATTATCTTCCTCTTTGTCTCCGGGTCCGTTACGCCCTTAAGGCGACCAAGAAAGAGCTCTTCTTCTTTGACGATCTTGTGATTGATACCGAGGTCCGCCAGAGTCTTTTGGACATCGATCTCCTCATCAAGTCGCATTAATCCTGTGTCTACGTATATTGCAAGAACCTCAGAATCAAGGGCCTCCGAAGCAACTTTGGCCGCAACAGTACTATCAATGCCACCTGAAACTGCTATAACTGCTTTCCCCAGCACTTCCTTCTTTATTTTTTGTATCTCTTTCGAGACAAACGATTCTGGTGCGAACAATTCGATCCAGTTCTCAGGTCTTAAGAAGTACCGCGAGGAATATCAGAAGAGCGATTACCGCGCCAACTACTGCAGAAACTAGGTACAGAATACCGTTGTATATCACGAATGAGAGGCTGACATCCAGGACACCTCTGGCAAAATAAGTCAACAGCCAGAAAACCAGCCCAACCACTCCCAGCACTATTCCAAAAGTCCTAACTTTCCCTGACCCGAAATAGGCTGCGAATATGCCGAGCACAAGCAATGAAAGCCCCAACAGAAGGAGTAGCATTGCGACAAAAATACCACCAAATGAGTTATACATATTATTACCTACATCTTTATTCCAGTCAATGTCTTCGTGTCCAAAATACCTTCTATTACTCTGATCTTTTCCATGACGATCTGACCCAACTCCGTGAAATCTTTAGTTTCTAGCTTTGCGATCAGGTCGTACTCTCCGAATAGTGGGTGAAGCTCTACAATCTCCTTTATCTTCAACAACTCATTATACACCTGATGTTCCTTACCCGGAACTGTGCTGATCAAAACGAAACCAACAGCCAGATTCACCACCGAAGTTTAATCGAGAGGTCTTATTAAAGCCTTTCCTGAAGTTTGCCCTCTCTAAATGACATTTTCTTCAACTCGCCGCCATTCTTTCATAGTCCAACAGTTCGGCAAGACTGGCTAAGGGATCATTGAACTTTGTGTTTTACCTATTGTGTTTTACCTAAATGCATTGCAGAGTCGGCTTCAAGTACATCGTAACATATGGGCGAAAAGAATTAGAATACAGCGCAAACAAGCTACATTTTAGCTAATCCAAGTCAACAAAATATTTTAACTGAGAATAACTGACGTAGTCATGCCTTTAGTAGATATCGACCTAATTATTGGAGGCCCCCAAGGGGGCGGAATTGACAGTGCCGCTCAAATAGTCATCCGAGCTTTTTCTATCGCTGGATATGAGGCATTTGGGATAAGAGAATATTATTCCAACATCAAGGGGAGGCACAGTTATTTTCACGTTCGCGTAAAGGAAACTCCTGTTCGTAGCTTGAGATATCCCGTGGACCTTTTGGTTTGCCTGGACGCGGAAAGCCCATTTGTTCACATGGAAGACGTATCGGATAAGACAATAGTCCTCTACGACGAAGACCTCGGGAACACAAAGATAGAACAGGTTCTCACCATGGAATCCGAGACAAAGAAGCACGTTCTGGGCAAGCTGAAGGAAGGTGGATTTGGAACAACTATTGCAGGAGCAATCGATTTCATGAAGAAGAGGGGTGCTGTCCCATATCCAGTCTCTTTCAGAAACCTTGTAGTTGGAGCGCTGGGACCGAACAAGCCACCAGCGAGATATGCAAATACCCTAGGTGCCTCGCTGGCAATGGCACTGATGGGGCTCCCAGCAGAGTTCACCTCAAGAGGAATAGAAAGTGTCTTCGGAAAGAAAAAAGAGGTAGTGGAAGACAACGAGAAGATAGTCAAATCCGGTTATGAATTTGTCAAGACACGCAACAATGTCAATATCAAAGAGCTCCCGGTCAGAGAGGCGAAGGAAAGGTACATACTGACTGGAAACGAGGCTATAGGTATCGGGAAGGTCATTGGGGGGCTTAAACTCCAGACTTACTATCCTATTACTCCCGCTGCGGATGAGAGCTTCTTCCTCGAAGGGCACGACTACTTTGAACCGGTGATGGGTGAAGACATAGATAAGGAAAACGAAGTTCTGAAGAATACCGGTATCGTGGTAGTGCAGGCAGAGGACGAGATTGCTGCTATTGCTATGGCAATATCCGGAGCAATGACTGGAACAAGGACAGCCACGGGTACATCAGGTCCCGGCTTCTCGCTAATGGCAGAAGCACTAGGTTACGCAGGCATCAACGAAGTTCCAGTAGTGGTGACCCTTTATCAGAGAGGCGGTCCAAGCACAGGACTTCCGACCAGGAATTCTCAGGCCGACCTATTGTTCGCCATAAACGCAGGACACGGTGAATTTGCTAGGATAGTTTATTCTTCAGGGGACGTTCCCGAAGCAATAGACGATGCGGTCAGAGTCTTCAACTATGCCGAGAAATTCCAGGTCCCAGTAATTCATATACTGGACAAGAATTTTGCAAATTCCTTCTTCCTTGTAGATCGCCTGGACTACAGTAAGATCAAGATTGAAAGGTGGAAACTTTCAGAAAATACAGAGAATTTTGAGAGGTTCAAACTGACAGAAGATGGAATATCTCCGATGGGAATGTTCGGCAAGAACATAATCTGGTTGACCGGCGATGAGCACAGTGAACTCGGTCACATAACCGAGGACCCAGAGACTAGAGACGCGATGATGGTGAAGAGGATGGGCAAGTTGAACACCATCCTGAGAGAGATACCGGAAGATGAACAAGTTGAGCTCATAGGAGACAAGAACGCGGACGTTACGTTATTGTCGTGGGGAAGCAACAAGGGTGTTATTTTGAGTGTGTTCGACAAATTGCGGACCGAGGGAGTGAAGGCAAATCTGGTCTACATTAAGTTGATGAACCCATTCCCGTCAAAACTCGTAACAAAGTATCTTTCCAATGCAAAGGTGTTGATAGATCTGGAGAACAACTACACAGCTCAGCTGGCAACGCTTGTGAAACAGAACTGTGGGATCGAAGTTAAAAATTTCATTTTGAAATATAATGGAAGACACACAACGGATGATGAAGTCTATGAGGGAATCAAACGAGTACTTGATAAAAAGGAAAATAGGGTGGTGATGATTCGTGGCGCATAATTACAGGACGGATCTTTGGGTGGACTGGTGCCCCGGATGCGGGGACTTCGGTATACTCGCAGCACTTCAGCAGTCAATGACTGAAATGAACAAGAAACCTGAAGACTTTGCAATATTCTCCGGTATCGGTTGTTCTGCAAAAACACCCCACTACATCAATGCACCAGGAATGCACACGCTCCACGGGAGGGTCATTCCGTTCGCGTCGGGAGTCAAGCTGGCAAATCCGAATCTGACGGTCATAGCTGATGGAGGGGATGGAGATCTTCTGAGCATAGGCGCAGGTCATTTCGTTGCTGCAGGCAGGAGGAATGTGGACATGACGATCATAATCCACAACAATGGAGTTTACGGGCTGACAAAGGGACAGGCCTCCCCAACACTGGCCAGGGGAGAGAAGACGAAAGGGCTCCAGAGACCCAACATTCTAGATTCACTGAATCCAGTTGCGCTTGCTCTTACGGTGGGATACACCTTCGTCGCAAGAGCTTTCTCTTTCGACGTCAAGAATACAAAAGACATAATCATGAAAGCGGTCAAGCACAGGGGAACATCGGTGATTGACCTTCTTCAACCCTGCCCAACTTACAACGATATCAACACGAAGGAATGGTA
>JAMCQR010000006.1 GCA_023379555.1 Thermoplasmatota archaeon
TCACACCGGACAATCAAGGAGACTGATGTAAATCGCCCGTCAATTGGAGCATAATGAACAATTAAGACCTAGGTCGCTTTGTGTTTCAGTAAATGACGTTATACATAGAGGTTTCAATAGACATGGGTGGATTCCACATTCACATATTATTTCATGAATATTAATAGTTAATGATTATACCGGCCACTGGACAGACGTATTAAAAGATATCTGACTGAAATTTTTTCAACATTCACATCAAGTTAGATTTAGAGTGACTTTGCTGTAGGAGAACTAGCTTTATTAAAACGATTCAAAAACAGGCTTCCACGCGAATGAAACGAAATAATTGAAAAGATGATTTTCCCCCAAGACCCCATTACTTTAAATCAAGAAACAACATTTGGAGATTGGGCCCGTGGGGTAGTTTGGATCATCCTTTTGGCCTTCGGAGCCAGCGACCCGGGTTCAAATCCCGGCGGGCCCGTGGCCCGTTTTTGCTAATAAATGAATGCCAATTCTACAATTTATAGAATAAATGAAGAAAAGACGCTCTAAATCATATAATAATATACGAATATCAAAAAAAAAAATAAAAATCAGTCGGAGGTTTTTAACCTCTCAATAGACATGGGCCCGACCGGATTCGAACCGGCGATCTCCGCCTTGTAAGGGCGACGTCATAACCGCTAGACCACGAGCCCTGCAACCTTAAAATTTTGTCATTAATTAAGCTTGCCGTGGAACAAATTCACAGGGAAGAAAAAAATTAAAGGATAGGAAGTAGGTTCTTCACTTCCCAGTCAGTTACATAAGATCTGAATTCGTCCCATTCCTTTTGTTTTATGTATATGAAATTGTTGTAGACATGTTCTCCCAGTGTATCCTTTACAAATTGACTCTTCCGGAGATGATGGAGCGCCTCTCCGAGAGACTCAGGGAGGGAATCTATTCCTTCATTGAGTCTTTCTTCCGGAGTCATATGAAATATGTCCTGTTCGACAGGGTCTGGTGGGTCTATCTTTCTATTTATCCCGTCCAGTCCAGCTGCAAGCAGGACCGAGAACTGAAGATAAGGGTTCCCTGCGGAATCAGGCGCCCTGAATTCAAATCTCTTCTTCAGCCCTTCCCCAGCAGGTACCCTGACTAGAGCCGATCTATTCTTGTTTGCCCAGGAAATGTATACCGGTGCTTCGTATCCAGGTACAAGACGCTTGTAGGAGTTGACCCATGAGGCAATAATCCCACCGATCTCAACAGCGTGAGAGAGCAGACCACCAAGATAATGATACGCATATTCCGATAGTCCATATTTGGAATTCTTGTCCCAGAATTTGTTTGAATCGCCTTCTTCATCCATGATGCTCTGGTGGACGTGCATTCCGGTGCCATTTATTCCGAAGAATGGTTTCGGCATGAAGGTGGCATAAAGCCCATACTTCGCTGCCACAGTCTTTATTGCAGTTTTCATTGTTATTATTCTGTCTGCCATTCTCAAAGCCTGAGCATACCTGAGGTCTATCTCATGCTGGCCAGGCGAGACTTCGTGATGGGCTGCCTCCGGATCGTAACCAAGGATATTCAGGTAATTCACTATGTCCTTTTTCACAAGTTCTCCTTTGTCCAGTGGCCCAAAGTCGAAATAACCCGCAGAATCGTGAGGAACATACTTTCCGTCCTTCATCTCAAGCAGGAAAAATTCAAATTCAGGACCCACGAAAAAATTCAGTCCGTCCTTCTGTAATCTTTCCAGTTGTTTCTTGAGGACATATCTTGGGTCTCCGAGGAAAGGTTCCCCTTCGGGAGTATAGATTGAACAGACAAACCTGCCAGATTTCCCTCCATCACTGGTCCAGGGGAGAATCTCGAACGAATCGTAGTCTGGGAAAGCCCTCATGTCGCTTTCCTCTATTTCAGCATAGCCAAGTACAGAAGAACCGTCAAACAGAACTCCCTCTTCAAGAACCCTTTCCAACCTGTTTCTGGGTATCATGACTGACTTTACGGTCCCCCTGATATCAGTAAACTGAAAATAAAAATGCTTAAGATCATTCTTGTCCGCAAGTTTCAAAATCTCAGCTGGGTCATATGCCATGATTTACCCAACGATTACCCAATAAAAATTTTGCGTGACTTTAAACAATCATTTTGGCATCTACAATGAGATAGGAGTCTGCATAAAGGAAGATGGGATTGAAATCTATCTGCTGAAATTCCTTATTATTAAAGTCATCTGACAACCTGACCAACAGATCTGCAATCATTTTTTTGTTAGTGGTCAGATTCCTGTATCCATTGAATATTCTGGAATATCTCAATTCACCAATCATCGCTTCAGCATCGTTCCTTGTGATCGGCAACTTCTTGAAGGTTACATCCCTTAGCAGCTCCGAATAGAAACCCCCAAGACCCAGGAGAATGAGTTTCCCAAATTTCTCGTCTTTCAGGAGCCCAATAATAACCTCTATTCCACGTCTTGCCATCTCCTCTACGTATATCTCTTCTCCAGGGAATTTCTGATTTAGCAGGCTTATTGAACTTATAAGTTCTTCTTGTCCCTTTATGTCCACTATGATTGCACCAGCTTCAGTTTTATGAGTGATTTTGTCAGAATTCACCTTTGCGACGACAGGATATCTCCCCGAGTAATCACGGCCATTTTTAATAATCATGCCATTCGGAAGGGTATAACCCATCTTTGCCAGTTGACTCTTGAATTCGAATTCAGGGACTATGTTCATTGCTGATACCTCCAAGATATTTCCCTCTTTCCCCTAGAACCCATAAACCATTTGTGGCTCTGTCTATGGAAGGGTAGGCAGGCACTTCATTCTTTATGACTTTTCGCAGAATTTCCTTAGATTTTTCCCCCCCTATTATCCCAACGACAATAGGTAGGCTGCTTTCGCGGTTGAATTTACTGAGAATATCTATCATTTTTCTCGATACCCCAGCGGTCTGGAATAGTGCAAATACAAGTACTGCATCGTATTCTCCTGATTTTTCCAGCACTTTAATCAACCCTTCATACTGGTCATCAGTTGCCTCTGCCGTCATGTCAAATGGGTTAAAAGGAGAACCAAGAGGAGAAATGATCTTTCGGATCTCTTTCTCTATAGCACCGGACGGCTTGGGAAGAGTAAATCCTTTCATCTCAAGCAAATCTGATGATACTACTCCTACCCCTCCGGCGGATGTTACTACTGCGATTCTTTTTCCGAAGATGGGCCTGCCGTACGAGAGTGCCATTCCATAATCAAGAAGTTGGGTTTCGTCTAAAGCTTGAATAATTCCATGCTGGGCGAAAATTCCTCTCAACGAAAAATTAGTTCTGAATAATGAGCCAGTGTGAAGACTGGTCGCCCTGTTACCCGACTCTCCTAGCCCGCCTTTTAATAGAACGATGCCCTTTTCCTTGCTTATTCTCTTGCAGATGGAAAGAAAATTCTCAACATTGTTAATCTTTTCAAGGTACAGTGCAATGGATTTGGTCTCCTTATCTCTTCCAACAAGTTCGAGCACATCATTCTCACTGACATCAGCCTCATTCCCCAGACTGACAAAAGAAGAAAAACCCAACCCCCAGTCAGAGGCAGCATCCATCGAAAGGAGGCCTAGCGCGCCACTTTGCGATATGAAGCTCAGTGCGCCTTCGGATGGAAAAGTTGATTTCTCCGCTTCTGTCAGAGCGGTATTCAGCCCAGATCTCGGAATGATCACACCCACAGTATTAGGTCCAATAACCCTCATCCCATATTTTTCTGCAATCTTCTTGATACTTATCTCCAGTTCTTTTCCTCTGCTTCCCGATTCACCGAAACCTCCAGATACAGGAATGGAAACTTTGCACCCTTTCTTTCCCAGGGATTCCAGATAATCCACGCTTTTCTCTGGAGGAAGGGAGATTACCGCTATGTCAGGAGGTTCCGGTAGTTCATCAACGCTCTTATAGCATCTGAGTCCTTCAATCTCCTGGGCAATGGGATGTATCAAGAATATTCTGCCGCTGAAGTTTGAAGCAATATTTTGAAGTATAACGTTGCCAACCTTTCCTCTTTCCCTAGACGCCCCAATAACACATACTGAATTTGGTTCAAAAATCGCTTCGAGACCCATTTATTTCATCGCCATCTTCTTTCTTTCCTTGGCGGTATACCCGGTAACCTCAAACAGGAACTTATTATACGCTTTAATGGCTTCAGCTGAATTGTCCTCTCCACGGCTTTCTGTTTCCACAGATATTTCTTTCTTGCCGGTTAGAACTACAGAAATCCTTACAAGAGGTGGAAAAGATGCTTCAAATTTGCCATTTTTTTCCTTCGAATTCCCAAAGATATCTTGCATTGCCTTATTTACCAGGGTCCCATCAACTTCCTTTTTGCACCTATATGCTCTCATTTTACCTCCATAAATTAAAGAATTAAAACTTTGAGTATTCAGCCATATTTTCAGCCACATTGCAAAGTAATAGGCATTGTCAATTTCTATAAGATTTATATAGAAGAACGAATTAACGTTTTAGGGTGAATCGAATGTTGTCAGGTCAAATTCCTATTTTAGTACTTAAGGAGGGAACAGCAAGAGAATCCGGAAAAGACGCACAGAGAAATAATATAGAAGCCGCGAAGGCAATTGCAGATACAATCAAAACGACCCTCGGACCAAAAGGAATGGATAAAATGTTAGTTGATTCCTTAGGTGATATTACAATATCAAATGATGGCGCTACAATAATGAAACAGATGGATGTGGACCATCCAACAGCAAAAATGATTGTTGAAATAGCAAAAGGTCAGGATCAGGAAGTAGGGGATGGGACTACAAGTGCTGTGGTTATTGCAGGAGAACTGCTTAAACAGGCAGAAGTTCTTCTGGAGCAGAGTGTGCATCCAACTGTCATAGCAAACGGGTATAAACTTGCCTCAACAAAGGCTACTGAGGTCCTCGATAAAATAGCACTGAAGAATATAGATGATGTCTCACTGAAGAACGTTGCAAAGACGGCAATGACAGGTAAAAATGTAGGAGGTGTTACCGACTTCCTTGCGGACATTGCAGTTAAAGCTGTCAAATCTATTGTCGAAGAGAGGGACGGGAAGAAAGTAGTTGATGTTGATAATATACTTGTCCAGAAGAAGTTTGGTGGCGGCATCACGGATACTGAGCTTATTGAAGGGGTTGTAATTGACAAGGAGAAAGTACACCCAAGGATGCCATCAGAAGTTACTGGCGCAAAGATTGCTTTAATTGACTCAGGACTGGAAATTAAGAAGACGGAAATAGACGCAAAAATACAGATAACAGATCCATCAAAGATCCAGGCATTCCTTGACCAGGAAGAAGAAACGCTTAAGACCATGGCAGACAAAATCAAGAAAGCTGGGGCAAATGTCGTTCTGAGCCAGAAGGGAGTTGATGACCTTGCACAGCATTTTCTTGCGAAAGAGGGAATTTATGCCGTAAGAAGGGTCAAGAAGAGTGACATGGAAAAGATAGCAAAGGCAACGGGTGCAAGAATCATCACCAATTTGGACGATCTCTCTCAGAAGGATCTAGGGTTCGCAAACAAGGTTGAGGAAAGGAAGATTGGAGATGACAGGCTCACTTTCATAATGGGTTGCAAATTCCCGAAGTCAGTATCAATTATGATAAGGGGTGGAACGCAGCACACGATAGATGAGGTCGAAAGGGCTCTTCACGATGCTCTGAAGGTGGTGGGAGTAGCAATAGAAGACGGAGCTATTGTTGTTGGAGGAGGAGCAATAGAGGCTGAAATAGCCCTGGAGTTAAGGAAGCTTGCCCCCACAGTTGGTGGACGGGAACAACTTGCGATTGAGTCATTTGCAAATGCTCTTGAAGTGATCCCCAGAACTCTAGCAGAGAACGCTGGAATGGATTCAATAGACACCTTGCTAGCTCTTAGAGTTGCACACCAGAGTGGAAAAAAGAATTTTGGTGTCGACGCCCTGGACGGGGCAACAGGCGACATGTTGGCAAAAAATGTACTTGAACCGACAAGGGTCAAGAGCCACGCAATTGAGAGTGCGACTGAGGTGGCTACGATGATACTGAGGATTGATGACGTCATTTCTTCGAAGAAATCAAAGTCAGAAGGAGGACCACAAGGAGGAGGCCCCGAAGGAATGGGCGGAATGGGTGGCATGGGTGGAATGGGCGGAATGCCTCCAATGTGAGGCAGTACCATGGACCTGATACTTGGCCAAGAAGAGGAAAAAATAGAAAAAAGAGACTTTGACATTCTTATTATAGGCGCCGGGGCCGCCGGGCTCTCGGCCGCAATTTATTCTGTGAGGTCTGGTCTTTCGACAATAGTAATTGATGGGAGCACTCCGGGTGGATTAACGGCGGAAGCTCCACTTGTGGAGAATTATCTCGGATTCACCGAGATTGTAGGTACACAATTGGCGAACCTGATGGTTGAGCACGCAAGAAACTATGTCAAAATCATCGACAACTGCAAGGTTCTCTCAATCAAAAAGGAAGGGAATTTCAAGGTTGCAACAGAGAAGGGATTATTCTCCGCCAGAGGAATTATTTTCGCGACCGGGACAAAGCACAAACACTTAGGGGTTGAAGGGGAAGCAGAGTATTACGGCAAAGGAGTGTCCTACTGTTCAACGTGCGATGGTTATCTATTCAAGAATAAGAAGGTGCTTGTAATAGGAGGGGGGAACTCTGGAGCCATCGCAGGAATATCTCTCAAGAACATAGCGAAAGAAGTGAAGATTTTCGAATTCATGCCAAAATATATGTGCGAAGATGCTTATGTAAAGCAAATTCAATCAATGGGCATCGAATATAAGAGAAACGTTCAGGTAACCAAGATAAAAGGAGATGGAAAATCAGTCAGGTCTGTGGTCTTTAAGGACAGATCCACTGGAGAGGAAAAGGAAGAACTGTTCGATGGTATCTTCATTTATGTTGGGCTCACACCGCAATCGGACGTAGCAAGAGATATGGGAGTCAAACTGAACGAGAAGGGTTTTATTCAAATAGACAGGAATTGCAGGACTAATCTGGATCTTGTTTATGCCACTGGGGATGTGGCAGGATCGTTCGCGCAAATAATCGTGGCAGCATCTGATGGTGCAATAGCGGCAAATTCAGCGTGGCTTGACCTGAGCAAAAGGTAAAGGATGCTATTAAGAAACGTAAACATCTTGACTCCTCCAAATATGGAGTATCTGGCAGGATATGAACTTGGTAGAGTTGAAATTTCGAGGGGGATGGATATTGAAATCGAAGGTTCCATCATAAAATCAATAAAGAGAAGCAGCGAAGAGAGCAATCCGGACAAATGGGTAATACCTGCATTCACAGATCCT
This sequence comes from Thermoplasmatota archaeon, assembly GCA_023379555.1. The sequence goes on from JAMCQR010000006.1 coordinate 7,326, forward strand.
CATACTCATTCAATCTTCTGTGGAAAAAGGGAGAATGAGATAGACAGAAGGAAAGAGGTCGGCTATCAAAAGATTCTGGAAGAAGGCGGGGGAATATACAAGAGCATCGCTGACACATCATCGTGTTCAGAAGAACAGATGCTTGTTCAGAGCAAGAAGAGAATAGTATCGATGATGAAGAATGGAACTGCCATTTTCGAGATTAAGACAGGTTATGGAAAAGACCTTAGTGTAGATAAAAGAATGCTAGCGGTGATGGAAAAGGTGGAAAAGGATCTTGGAATATCCGTGAAGAAAACACTTCTAGCTCACGTGATACCAGGAGGATACTCAGAAGCTGACTATGTGAATGAGTTTACAGGCCTCATGGAAGAAGAGAGGGCAAGAATAGATTTCGTTGACGTATTTGTGGATACAGGTGCATTCTCTGTTGCTTCTGCGAAGAAAATATTCACGAAAGCAAATGAAATGGGAGTGGGGACCAGAGTGCACATGAATGAAATTGCCAATTTGAATGGAATCAGTGAGCTATCAAAACTTGGTATCAGGTCCTGGGACCACATGATTGAAACCCGGGAGGAAGAGATCGCACTGATTAACGCAGTAATCACTTTCCTTCCACTGACCTCACTATTTCTTGGAAAGAATCCAAGAATTTTCAAACGATTTCTGGAATCAAACAAGATAATAGCTATTGGGTCTGACTTATCGCCGAATTCTTATGTCCTTTCGCTTTTATTTGTGTTATCTCTAGCAAGACAGACTTCTCCTTTCACGCTGTCACAACTGATAAACATGGCAACAATAAACTCGACTTATTCTCTAGGACTGAGTCAGAGTGCAGGTACCATCCATCCTGGGAAGAAGGCGAATCTTATAGTGCTCAGCGACTCCTACGAAAATATTGGATATATTTTTGGAGAGGACCCAATTGAGGAAGTCATTGTAAATGGAAAGGGCGTGAGAGATAAATCATATGGAACCGATCATTAAAATGGAAATTGCATCTTGCACTGGGCCCAAAACAGAAATGAATTTAATGATGTACAAAATCAGGAGGTGATGAAAGTACTCCCTTTCTTCACGCTTGATGATTTTGACCTGAAGAACAAAACAGTTTTTCTAAGGGTGGACATCAATTCGCCTGTAGATCCAAAGATGAACACTATACTCGATGACTCGAGGTTCAAAGCTCACTTGGAGACTATAAACGAATTGAGGAACAGTAAATTGGTCATACTCGCACATCAGAGCAGACCAGGCAAGAAAGACTTTACAAGTCTGAAGATACATTCAGAGCATCTTTCAGAACTGATTAAGAGAAAGGTGAAATTTGTTCCAGGCCTGTACGAAGATCACGTACTGGAAGAAATCGATAATGCCAAGACAGGGGACGTGCTAATGCTGGAAAATACCCGGGTGTATTCTGAGGAGGTAGTACTTGCAGATGAAAAAATGGATGTCTTGAAACAGACGCACATTATAAGAAATCTCTCAAGACACATGGATTTTTTTGTAAATGATGCATTTGCTGCTGCTCATCGACCGAATGTGACCCTGATCGGATTCTCAGAGATTCTTCCAAACATAGCGGGAAGACTTATGGAGCGAGAAATTACTGGGGTAGAGAGATTCTACTCTCTAAACAAGGAACCAAAGATTGGCGTTTTTGGAGGGTCAAAGGCGGACGATTCACTTAGGATCATAAAAAGAATGCTAAGTGAAGGGAAACTCAGCAAGATACTCATCGGAGGTCTGGTGGGCCATTTGTTCCTGATGGCAAAGGGGGTAAGTATAGGGAAGCCGAATGAAGATGTGCTCAACAGGGAACTGAAGAATCTTGATCAGCTTGTTTCACAGGCTGCAGACATTATTTCAAAATACGATGATTCAGTTGAGGTACCGGTTGATTTTACAGGGTCAGATAATGGGAGACCAGTTTATTTCAAGTTGGAGAATTTCCGTCAGGATATCCCTGCAGTGGACATAGGGATAGACACAATAGTATCATTCGCCTCAACCATCCGAAAGGCAAGTGCGATCATCCTAAATGGCCCAATGGGGGTATTTGAACTGAAAGATTTCTCAACGGGCACCAGGGAAGTATTTGGGGCAATTGCGGATTCGAGCGCTTACAAGATTGCAGGAGGAGGTCATACCAATGCAGCGTTGGATATGATGGGATTCAGCCACAGGATCGATCATCTCTCCACTGGAGGGGGGGCCCTCATAAGCTATCTTGCTGGAGAAGAAATGCCGGCAATAGAATCACTTATAAATTCTAAGAAGAAATTCAGTGAGAGTTGATATGACAGATGATAGCAAACTTGACCAGATTGCATACTCAATGGAGATACTGAAACAGCAGATGGGAGAAGTTAGGGACCAGGAGCAATCACTGGCACTAGTTCTCCAGGACATCCTGAATAGCCTAAATTTCCTAAGGAACATATCAGGAGTCGAGGGGGATTCGCTTATCCCGATTGGTAGAGGTCTCTATGTGGTAGGGGATATAAAGGACAAGGATAGGGTGATGGTCGACATTGGCACAGGCGCATACAAGAAAACAAAAGTTGACGACGCACTTTCAATTCTTGAGGATAGAAGAGTAGAGATATCCAGAGCATTAGAAAATGCAAGGAAATCTGAGGAGGAAATCCAGCGAAGATACCTTCAGCTCGAAGATTATCTGAACAGAGTCTACCAAAAGTGAAAAAATGTTTGACAAGCTTAAAGAAAAGCTAGGAATAGGGAAGAGGCAGGATGGAGCAATTCCATCAGACAGTCTGACATCTGGAATTGGGAAATCACTCGGCGATTTCAAAGATTATACGGAGGACCTGAAGATATCGTTGCTGGAAGCCGACGTCTCCCTGCCAGTTTCGGAAAAAATCGGTAAAGAAATGTACGAAAGATTATCGGGAAAGAGAATCAGATTTGGAGAAGACAGGGACAGGGTGCTGAAAGAAGCGGTAAGGATGACGATCAAGGACTTGACCTCGATTGAAATACCTGATATCACAAGAGAGGCAGAGAGAAAGTCGCCATTCATAATAATGCTTGTAGGGATGAATGGGACGGGAAAGACAACTTCAGCAGCCAAATTAGCCGAATCGTTCAAGGATAAGGGGTTCTATGTCGTACTTGCTGCATCTGATACTTTCCGGGCGGGGGCAATTGAACAGCTCTCTCTACATAGTGAAAAGTTGGGTGTAAAGATCATTAAGCATCAAACGGGAGGAGACCCTGCCGCTGTCGCATTTGATGCAATTAAGCATGCATCCAAATTCATGAGGGCAGTAGTGATAATTGATACCGCAGGCAGGATGCAAACCAACAAGAACCTCCTGGAAGAAATGAAAAAGATACAAAGGATTGCAAAACCAGACATGGTAATCCTTACGCTAGATGCTCTCTCTGGTAACGATGCCATCAATCAGGCTAGAATGTTTGATGAGGCAGTAAAAGTTGACGGCTATATTTTGACCAAGATAGATGCAGATGCAAAGGGTGGAAGTATTTTGACTCTTCTGGCGGAAACAAAGAAACCAATCTATTACGTTGGAACAGGCCAAAATTACGGAGATATGATAAATTTCAGTCTGGACTGGTATCTCGACAAGCTACTGACCTAGGCTGTTTTTAATTTTTCCTTAATTTCCGCAGGAGATAAGTCTGTAGTCACAAGAGGAACTCGTTCCAGTTCCGAGATTCTGATAGCAAGCTCATCGACTCGTTTCGGTCTTATATAGACCACCATCGCAGGTTTTAAAGGGTGAACACGCACTGCAATCATAGGCGACCTGCCAAATTCCACGTTTGTGAAAAACAATGCCCTTTCTGAAGTCCACCCGTATACTTTGAAATAATCAAATGATGTCAGTTCTAGAATTGCGGTTAGCGAATCAAGAATAGTATAACCCCTTATATTTCTCTTGATGTCCAATTTAGAGGCCAGTTTTCCATCTATCATTCTGATGAACTTATCAAATGGAACGTCGTAGAAGAATTCCTTAATGTCAATTATGACCTTATTTCCGGTGCCTAAAGAATGCCTAAGAATAACCGGGCTACCCCTTTCTCCATCGATTTCAATCATTGCTTCCACGATGTTTCGTATGAAATTTGCACCGGGGGAGCGTCTTCTCCCAGTTTCATAATCACTTATTACTGAAGTATTCATGTGCATCCTTTCAGCAATATCCTTCTGTGTGACATCGAATTCCTCCCTCCATTTCTTAATGGTCTTCCCGGGATTATCAGACATGACTATTTCTCCGGCTATGTTAAATGTCAGCTCCCGCATGGTTAGATCGGAATTTTCCATTGAAAGAGAATATGCTAAAGGTTTTTAAATTCATGGACGATTCCGACATTGGGGCTTGTGGGGTAGATTGGTTCATCCTTTCGGCTTCGGGAGTCGAAGACTCCGGTTCAAATCCGGACAAGCCCATACGTTCACAACGAACCTGAGGGGTTCCCCTAAAAAATTAATTAACTCCAAGGGATAATTGAGGTGGACAGATAGAAGGATAGGGAAATGGAAATTGACAAGAATCAAATCAAGGGACTAACGAGTGAGGAAGCTAGCAGAAGGATTTCTGATTATGGTTATAATGAAATAGAAGAAAAGAAAAGAAATCCTGCGAGAGAATTCCTCAAGAGATTCTGGGGGCTGACTCCCTGGATGCTTGAAATAACGATTATATTTTCTTTTCTTATCCATAAATTAATTGATGTTTACGTCATAGCCGGTCTTTTGGTTGTAAATGCAATTATCGGATATACCCAAGAAGAGAAAGCTTCTAAGGCAGTCGAATTGCTGAAAAATAGTCTTCAAGTAAATTCTAAAGTGTTGAGGGATGGGAAGTGGACAAAACTGAAAGCAAGATATATAGTCCCAGGGGACGTCATCAGAATAAGGGCAGGGGACTTCGTACCTGCAGATCTGGATTTAGTAGAGGGTGAGGAACTCGACGTAGATCAGTCTGCTCTAACGGGAGAATCTCTTCCAGTCGCTAAGAAAATTGGAGAGAGAGTGTATTCCGGCTCAATTCTGCGGAAAGGGGAGGGTACCGGGATAGTTGTTGCTACAGGCAAAAAGACATATTTCGGAAAGACAACCGAACTGGTCAGCATAGCAAAACCAAAGCTGCATATGGAGGAAGTGACAGAAAAGATTGTCAATTATCTTCTACTGATAGTCATAATTCTTCTAGGAGTAATATTCATTTTCTCCTATGTCAGGGGAATATATCTGTTGGACGTAGTTCCACTGGCACTGATGCTTGTAGTTTTTGCGGTACCGGTCGCCCTCCCGGCGATGTTCACGGTTAGCATGGCCATCGGGTCGTTGGAAACCGCTAAAAGGGGGGCTCTTGTAACAAGACTGAATGCAATTGAAGATGCTGCCACCATGGACACCCTCTGTGCAGACAAAACAGGAACACTAACCCAGAACAAATTATCAATTTCAGAAATAGTTCCTCTTGGTGATTTTAGCAGGAAAGACGCCGTCCTATACGGTTACCTTGCGTCTGAAGAAGCGGATAATGATCCTATAGATATTGCCTTCATTACTGAAGCGAAGAGCTCATTGATCTCTAAAGAGGGCATCAATATAGAAAATTTCAGGGGATTCGATCCATCCACCAGAAGGACAGAAGCCTCAGTTACTATTGCTGGAAAGAATCTCAGAGTGGTAAAGGGGGCCGTTGACACAATATTGAAATTATGCAACGATACTGGCAACAAGGAAATTTTGAAAATAGAAAACGAAATTGCATCCCATGGACACAGGATAATTGCCATCGCCATATCAGAGAAAGACGGGTTCAGGATGGTTGCGTTGGCTGGTTTGTCAGATCTTCCTCGGCCAGATACAGCTCAAGCAATAGGAGAACTCAAGGAATTGGGTATCAGCATTAAAATGCTAACTGGGGATGCGGAACCAATCGCAAGGGAGATATCCAAGAATATAGGTCTGGGTGAGCGAGTAATCACCGGAAACAAAATTAAAGAACTCAAAGTGAGGGACCCTGTTAGAGCAGCTAACCTTGCAGAAAATAGCGATGTATTTGCAGAGATCTTTCCAGAGGACAAATACACAATAGTGAAAGGTCTCCAGGCAAAGGAACACATCGTAGGAATGACTGGAGACGGAATAAATGATGCACCAGCACTGAGAAGGGCAGAAGTGGGAATAGCAGTAAGCAATGCCACTGACGTAGCAAAGGGAGCTGCCAGTGTGGTCCTTACGTCTGAAGGTCTGGCAAATATAGTCGACCTTGTGAAAACCGGGCGGATAACTTACCAAAGGATTGTGACATGGGTTATAAACAAGATAGTTAAAACATTCCAGGTTGCCGTATTCCTCGCAATAGGATTCATAGTCACCGGTTATTTCCTCCTTTCTCCGCTGGACATCATTCTTTTCCTCTTCCTGATTGATTTTGTGACGATTTCGCTATCGACTGACAGCATGAAAGGCTCGAAAAATCCAGAAAAGTGGGATATTAAAAATCTGGTGAAGGTTGGGATATCAATGGGAGCGATACAGGTAGCCGAGATGTTTCTTCTATTATTCATAGGCCTGAGCTATTTGCATCTCAACAACATAAATGTCCTGAATACATTTTTCTTCACAGAAATAATGTTCTTTGGACTTTTGACCCCAGTGATTATCAGGGAGAACGACTTCTTCTGGAAATCTAAACCGGGGAAAACGCTGACACTTTCAATAACAATAGATATGGTCGTGGTTTCAGTTCTCTCCCTCATTGGATTCAACATAATAACGCCAGTATCCATATTAGAGTACGTTATACTGTTGGCTTTTGGCCTTTCCATGAACCTCGGACTGAACGATTTGCTTAAGGTCATTCTGGCAAGTATTGGTGTATCAAGGTGAGCAAATTTCCTAGCGTATCCCCATCTTTTTCATCACAACATAAGCCACAGCCAAGTCTTCAAGACCTATACCCATGGACTTGAAAACACTCTTTCTTATTTCCTTAGTACTATCTGTGGTAACGAAATCTCTGAGTTCCAGCACATTCCCTTTACCATTTGAGGACAGATAATCCATGATTTCTGCGGATTCTTTCGCAGACTGCTCAAGGTGTTCCACTATTACCATTTCGCTCCCTTCGAGGACGCTATTATCAACTTCCCTCCTGAATGGTAGATTTGCCCCTGCTAAATTGATGTGGAATTCGTCTCCCAGGTCCTCGAAAGAGAATATAGGGGAATTCGAAGTTGTGATTGTGTTGATCACCCTTGATTTAGAGATGGCGTCCCTTGCCGTGTTGGCGACTGTGATATCAATCCCGAACTTACCGGACATTCTTGTCGCAAATGAATTTGCATTTTTATTATTTCTGGAATAAACAAATACATATTCAGGTTCGAATACGTTCAATAATCCTTCTAGCTGCGTTTCTGCCTGATAACCAGAACCTATGATCGTAACTGGGGGATTCTTATCTTTCACAATTTTGCGAGAAACCATTGCAGTAAGCGCCCCAGTTCTAATCCTGCCCAATTCGTCAGCTTCCAAAATTGCCTCTAATTCGTTTGTCTCGGTGTTGAATACAACTACCACAAATTTGGCTCCGGTCTTGGTGGCAAAATATGCTTTCAGTCCGGCTATTTTGTATTTTGATATTATGGCCGGCATGGAATTCAGCACTTTACCATCCAGCATTGTCCGAATCCTTGCCTCTGCGGCAGCGTTTCCATTATGGTACTCAACAAATGCATCCTCAAGAATATCTATTGTATCCTTCATCTGTAGATATTTTGACACTTCTTTCTCGGTTATGTAACGCATACGTTAGGACTGAAACACTGCTCAAAAATATTGCTAAAGCAAATGAACGGTCAACATATCTTTTATGAAAATTTATTTTACCCCTTGATATTGATTGAAATATGCAGCACGTCTTTTCTGAGGTGGGAGAGTAAATATTTGAACCTCGATTTTTCTTATCTCCTGCCCCTGACAATATCTAATGTAAAACATCTATTTATCGGATCACGAGTTAATCCATTATGAAAATACTAGAGTTTGGTTTTTCTCTGAGAAGCGGATCGTTCTCAAGAATCGTAGCGGAACAGTGTAAGGAATCTGCGCCTAAAGGAGTGGTTATAGAGGACTATAATATAGCTGACATACCCCCTTTCAATCAGGATTTGGAACAAGATTTGCCTGCCAGTGTGGTTCGCTTCAAGAATGCAATTAGAACCAGCGACGCTCTCCTTGTAATATTGCCAGAATACAATTATTCAGTGCCCGGATACCTAAAGAATGCAATTGACTTTGCTTCCAGGCCGTACCAGGACAACGTATTCGCGGGAAAACCAGTAGGGGTAATATCTGAATCGACTGGACTGCTCGGAGGAGCAAGAGCTCAATATCACTTACGTCAATCTTTCCTGTACTTGGGAACCAAAGACATGAAAAAACCCGAAGTTTTCATAACTTTTGCAGGGGAAAAGATAAAGAACGGAAAAATAGTTGATGAAGCTACAAAGGAATACATATCCATGTACATATCGGCCCTGGTAGAATTCACCATGAATGCAAATAAGTAGAAAGGAACATCTCTATAAATCTAACTTCTAGATTTTTCTTTAATAATTATCAGAAAGTGTCTTTTAATTGTCTCATAGTCTTTTCCACCTGTTATTGACTTAATTATACATAATTACGACAATATAAAAATACTCACCTCTGTTATGGATTCAATGATAGAAAGTCATTCAAAGAAAGATCCAAGGAGCAACACGTCGCAGCATTCAATAAAGTACCACTCCAAGAAGGTGAAAAATGGCCTTTTTATTAGAATTACCAACACCCTGGTTGATACAATGAAATTTGAAGAGAATGAACTGTGGGGTCACTAACCAGGCTCGTCTCTTTTATCTTCGGTTCCTGAACTGCTGTTAATAAATAATTTTGGGTTCGGTCCAGAGAATCCTACTCCAGAGCATTCTTAAGATCTTCAATCAGGTCATCTGCATCTTCGATTCCGATAGACATTCTAACCAGTCCCTCCGCAATTCCAGCTTCCTGTCTTTCTTTCTTGGTAAGTGAGAGATGGCTGGTTTCAGCTGGAAGAGTCAGCAGGCTTTCCACTCCTCCCAAACTTGGTGCGTAAGCGAACAATTTCAATTTCTTCGCCATTCTTCTCGCCTCTTCCACTCCGCCATTTATTTCAAATGACACCATGCCTCCGAATCCTTTCAGGTTACGTTTTCCTATCTCATAGTACTTTGACGTTTCCAATCCGGCATAGTGCACTTTGTCAATTTTTTTGTGCTCGCTGAGAAATTTGGCAATTTGATGACCATTCTCATTGTGTGCCCTCATTCTCACTCCAAGTGTTTTCAGCCCCCTTATTGCAAGAAAAGCTTGAATTGGGTCTGGGACAGATCCAAACATTTTTCTTTTTGACCAAATTTGGTCCATCAAATCTTTTTTGAACCCGGCCAGCCCTAGGAGGATATCGCTATGACCCCCAATGTACTTTGTTCCGCTGTGGATGGTTATTGAAGCATTAAGACTGGAAGGATTTTGATTGTACGGAGACGCGAAGGTGGCATCAGTTATCATGGGAATGTTTTCCTCCTTGGCAACCCTTCCTATTGTTATGAGGTCACTTATTCCCAAAGTTGGATTAACAATAGATTCAGTGTATATACCTGAATACCCTTTCACCGGAATGGTCCCGGAATTAAGTTCATCCAGGGAAACAAAATCTACCTTGATCCCGTACATTGGAAGAAATTTCGTAAAGAAGGTAAATGTCTCGCCGTACAGTTCCTTCAAAGATAACAGTCTGTCACCGCTCTTAACGAGAGATAATACTGTTGATGTTATTGCTGCCATTCCAGAGGAGAAAGAAAGAGCTTCTTGAACGTCATCCAGTTCTCTATATTTTATTTCAAGGACCTCAAGAGTTGGATTCCCCCATCTTGTGTACATAAACGGTTTATTTCGAGTATGATCTAAGGCCGCATCCGGATAAGGATTTGGATTTAGAAAAGTTGAGGTCTCATAAATAGGTGTAGTGACATTTCCTATCGCCCTGTCAGTGTATTCCCCGCCATGAACTGCTCTCGTGTTAAATTTGCGTTCCATAATAATTCAATTGTGTGAGAATATATAACAGTTGGTACAACCAAAAATTATCATCAGCAATCAGATCTTCAGCATATAGTTCATTCAGGCATAGTACGACAAAGCAGCATTGTTCCCTGACTGATAAATCAGGTCCGATTGATTGCAATGTCCATCTGCTTCTATCCTCGTCAGGTGAAATTTCGTATTTTCAATATTTTAAACCTGATTAAAGAGGGCACAATAAAACTTTAAAACATCCCGCCATTTATGTAAATGGCAGGAGTCGGAAATGAAAATATGTGTCAATAGTCAAACACCTTTTGTGAGATTCAAGTTAGGTTACAGCGATCTTCTAGAAAAATATGGATCCTTATCAGACCCACTTGACCTCAGTGAACTCGAGGAAAAGGTGGACTATGAATTTTCCCCCGGGGGAGTCACTTCAATGGTGTACCCATCAATGAAAAGGATGCTGGATGATGGATTTCTGACGGGAGTCAGGTGGATCGCGCTCGGGGTAAACTATCCGCCGAGAGTAACTGCGGAGCGAATCCAAATATCACACATAGAAATAGAAGAAAAATTAATGAAGAATTATACGTCCTTCAAGGAAGAACTCTGGGCAGAAATTCACGGCATTAGACCTGGAAAATTTACGCAGGAGGGGTACAGTGCATATGCATCATACAACTGGCAGAATGCTGAGTTAATGTATAAATATATGGATGAAACTGACATTTTCTATGTTCAAGATTTTCAATTGTTGATGACCGGCCCCATAATTGGCCCCCCTGCACCAGCACTTCTGAGATGGCACATTCCATTCATACCGGAAAAGATGGGAAATTTTGCGAGAAGAATTGTACTCAGAAACATGGAGACTTTCGATGGCATAATCGTCAGCACAAGACGGGATCTTGAGGGTTTGATTAAATCACAATTCCGCGGGAAAGCCTACCAGCTATACCCTTATGTTGATCCGAGACATTGGACAAACCACTCTGATTCCAAGGAAATGCAGGAGTTAAGTGATAGGATAAACCTAAAAAAGGATGAGAAACTGGTTCTTTTAGTCGCAAGGATGGACAAGATTAAATCTCAGGATGTTGCTATTAAGGCATTCTCTCTGGCAAGCAGAAATAGGAAGTTGAAATTGTTATTAATAGGGAATGGTAGCTTCTCTTCTTCCGGGAAAGGAGGCCTCGGACATGGCAAAGGTGCGCTTTGGCGTTCAGAACTGGAAAGACTCGCGAAGGATCTAAAGATTCATGAAAGAGTTATATTTCTGGGTCATGCGTCGCCTGGTGAGCTTCGTGCAGCTTACAAACTAGCCTCAGTCGTTATGTTAACATCCGAACTGGAGGGATTCGGGATCACGGTACTAGAAGGTTGGGTCAACAGAAAACCAGTAGTAGTAAGCACGGGAGCAGGAAGCAGCGAATTGGTCATAAATGATTCTAATGGGTACACCTTCCCTTCAGGTGACTACACTGCAGCAGCAGAAGCACTCCTGAAAGCTCTCGGTCCAAACTCTGAGAAGCTAGGCGATAACGGATATGAGACATCTCGGCAGTGCCACATCAAGCTATCCTTACAGCGTGAGAAATCAATCCTCACGGAAGTATCCAGCACATTCAAATTGAGGAAGGCATAGAATTTGTATATTGGGCTAAAGGCATAATGTCAGCGAAATATACTAATATTTTTTATAACTATTTTTAAAATTACTGGGCATGTTTAAGCGGCTATAAAGACGTTATATGAAAGAAAAATCAGGCGAGTTAAGGAAAATTTATATCAATACGTCATGGTCAATGAATATTATTATTGAAATAGCGGATTAATAAAAATGCTACATGGGGCATGAATTATCTCAAGACCCAAAATGTTATCGCGCCGGAGTATTCTAAATCGGTTGAAGGGATCATTGACCAAATATTCTGGCATACAGTTGCTAGCGCAATCACATGCACCTCAGAAACGGGAACATTTCCCCTCTATAAACAGGATGACTAAACTGGCGGAAACGCTTAAGAAAAGAAATTTGTATTTCAACTACTGTCCCGTATTGGTGTCTTCCCCTCTTTCCTCATCCACAGATTGCTTCCAATCCTTTAAAATCCTTTATCAACATATCCGCGAATTCGTCTTATTTAAAATAAATCTGGATTCATTGGTGCTAATTGTGGGGGAAGTATCGCTAAGCACAATAGCACAATCGATTTAAATATCATTCTAATTTTTCTCGCTGCACGAATCGAGCAACAATGTAGGTTATGCACTTGTTTGATTTGGGCCAACTTCATTCATTCACACATTATGTCTGTGCGTTGCTAAAAAGGGTAGAAAATTCTAAAATAGACTCCAAATCACGCACTCAATGGGGTCAAGGGTAAGAAAAAGTGAGACGTTCTATCCCATCCTTTAAATCAATGCTGGAACGTCATGATTTTCAGGCGAGTTTGAGATAGCACACTTCTCTGAATGGGCACCTACCACATTTAGCAGGATTATTGTGGTTTCTAAAAGGATTATTATTTTTCCTTACGCTGTTTGCAGTTTCCAGTACCTTGAGTCTTAATGTTTCTGTGTTTTTGATTTTAAATGATATGTTCCTATACTCGAGCAGACCATAAGGTGCTCTCCCAAAATTTTCTTCAATTATAATGAAATACGCTCCCAACTGTAGCACGTGCCCTTCAAGAGGTTTATTGTGAATGGAATCCTTGTATTCTATGGGAATATAACCATTCTTCACTTTCATTATCCTATCTGGCTTTCCAGTAATCATAAATTCTCTTGACATGAGAGGTTTCTCCGATCCACCTAGATCATCATAAATCAACTCTCCCTTCAATGCCCCACTCTTTCTTAGCCTTCTTCTGATTATAATTTTGGCTGTTAGTGCAAGCAGAAAAATGGCTATTAAAATTGGAAGTAATATACTAATAGTAACGCCACCAATATTATAATTATTAAATAAGTAAAGAATCGATTTAACGATCTTCTTCTCGTAATTACCTTGGCATGAATCCTATGATCTTCTTTCCCTTCTGCAAGTCTTGATTTTCCCTCTCCACTTATCCTAGCCCCTTCTTTGGAAAGATAATGAGACATGCTGCAGAACTCGTACTGACCCAGCTCGGATGCACTTACTGCACGAATTCTTTCTTTCATCCAAAGTATCCCAGATCTTCCCGCTTCTCATCAGGGGGGTTCTCAACAATTCTGCTCGTTATGTCTTCAATTTCCTTAATCTTTTCATCAAGATCGCCCGTATCCAGATCAAGTTTAAGGTATTCCAGAAGCACTTTTGTGACCTGCTTAGCGGATTTTGGGTCCGAGAAATAACCTGAGGTCTCGCCCATCAGGCATATCCCCGGGATGTCGAATAGCTCAGAGCCTATTCCAAGGAAAAGTCCAGCTCCTCCTACAATCCCGCCCCCTGGCTCATTCTTTGAGAATAAAACTCCAAGTTTCTCTGCTTCATTCCTCAATGTATCATCAGTAAATGCTCCGAGGACTCTCGGTATTTCAACAAGCTTTCCTATCTGGTATCCACCAAGAGTGATGATTTTTTTGACATCAAGTTCCTTAGCAATTTCCAGTACCCTGTATGAAATTTCATACTGCCCCTGAGATGTCAAACCCTGGAAATCTCCAGTGAAGATGAGGATGTCACCCTGTTTCCTTTTCTTGTAATAAAGCTGATTCTTTACTAGTCTCGCTTGTGCCTCATTATTCATCAGAACCTGTGGCGGTAAATGATATGAGTAAATATCTGCGTACTTTTTTGCACTCATCTTGTCCACCAGATAATCTGCTGTAATCTTCCCAACATTCCCTATACCTGGCAGTCCAACTATCATTACAGTATTCTTTAATTTAATCGTGGCATCTATTTTAACAATTACACTTTCCATTCATTTTCACCTATCCTTTCCATACAATACCTTGATCCTGTACTTTGCGAATCTATCTTCCGGCGAGAACCTTGGCGGCAGGGTCGATACCGTCTGTGTCCCACATTTCTTGCACGTTGATTCGAGTGTATAAGACCTGCACTCTGGACATTTCTTGATGATGCTCTTCATTTACTCCTTCACTGGCCCTTCTCCATAACCACCAGCTTTCTTGATTGCAGCTATAATTGCTTCTGAGGTCTTTCTCATGTTTTCTTCTGCAGTCTTCATGTCCTCAGCATAAGATATAATCCTATATTTTGGAGCACCTGCATAAGTTATTTCTAGCCCCCCTTTCAACCCCGCTTCCAGTGCTTTACGGACTACATCTATTCCGTTTCCTGCAGTGCTTTGAAGCTGAATTATACCTGAAACCTTTGCAACAGGAGGTTTGAGATTTTCCTTAGCATAATCAACAATAACTCTTGCCCAGTGATGTTCTTTCAAACCGCTCATGAACTGTTCTGGGAAAGAAGTTGCATAGTCCAGGGCATATGAAAGTGAACCATATTTCTCTTCAAGAATGTCAGTAACTCTCTCGAGAGGAAATGAAGACTTATGTTGAGCTGAAAGGTTTTCAAGTATTTTTGTAGCTCTCTGTTCATTTTTCCATTCCTTTAGTTTCTCTCTTCTCTGGTGATCATTGACTTTCCTTAGTGAAAGATCGAACTTTCCCCTTGCCGGGTTTGCATCAATTATTTTGCAGACAATCCGTTGCCCTTCTCTTACGTAGTCTCTTATGTATTTAATCCATCCAGAAGATATCTCAGAAATGTGAATGAATCCTTCCTTGCTATGAAACTCATCCAGAATACAGACGACCCCAAAATCCTTAACGTCCTTGACCGTGCAGACGACCAGATCACCTGCTTCCGGATCTTTCTTTTTCATTTATACTCTCCAGTAATTTCCCCGCTTACTACAACTTTCCCACCAGTTGGTTTTGCAATTGTGGTATTGCAGACTTGACATTTTACTTCGCTGCTAGCTCTTGCAAAAGTCACTGTCTCTGATCCGCAGTCAGGACACTTGATTTTAATGAAAGACTTCTCGAGCCCTTTGATCTCTTTGAACATTTACTCCTCTGCCTCCGCAAATTCAAATTTCTTTGCTCTCCAGGTGGGTGTATGATAAGCTTTCTTGCATTCAAGGCACCTGTACCTGATATTAATCCTCTTGGTCGGCTTTTCTCTCCCTTCATAAACTGGTCTTGGGAAACCTCCATATCCTGATGTTACCCTTCTGAATCTTCTTTGTCCCTTTCTCAGTTCGCTCGCCTTCTTCTTTTTGACTCTCTCTATCTCTTGTACCGTATGCCTCTTGCAATGAGGGCAATATCTCATAACCTTTCTTGGAAGTTTCAATTACATCACCGAAGATTTACAGGGCATTTTAAATGCGTATTTAAGCATTTATGAGGCAACTTTAGCGAAGAAATAGTCGAAGAAATTTTAATATTTTTGTAATATCTATTAGAAAGTCCCATTCCTTCCATTCCATCCGCTCATAAATAGCCGCCGGCAAAAATTATCAACAAGTCCGAAATACAGTAAGCTGTGTTGTCTGAAGTACCTCAAAAATTTGATTTGGTCCAGATAGAGGCTGAAGTATCGAGTATATGGGTTAAGAAAAAGATTATGGAAAGATCCTTTGAAATTAATAAGGGAAAGGAAAATTTCTCATTTCTGGAAGGTCCTCCTACAGCCAATGGTCCGCCACACATAGGTCACGCTGAAACAAGAGCAATGAAAGACCTCTTCTTAAGATATAAGACAATGAAAGGGTATAATATATACCCAAGAATTGCAGGTTGGGACTGCCACGGTTTGCCAGTCGAGATAGAAGTCGAAAAAACCCTGAAAATAAAGAACAAGAAAGAAATTGACGAAATGGGGATTGGAAATTTCAATAGATTGTGCAAAGAGAGTGTCTTCAAGTACGTTAAGGACTGGGAGAGAGTTTCAAAAAAGTTGGGTTATTGGGTAGATTACGATAACGCTTATGTAACAATGAAAGATGAATACATCGAGAGCGTTTGGTGGGCTCTAAAGGAACTTTACAAAAAAGGGCTCCTCTTTAAGGATTTCAGAATCTCACCTTTCTGTCCCAGGTGCGGAACTACTTTGAGTGCGCACGAAGTGGCACAAGGATACAGGGACATTGAGGACTTTTCCATTTACGTAAAATTCAAGATAAAGGGAAGGGATGAGTATTTCCTGGTCTGGACTACCACTCCGTGGACACTTCCGGCCAATACATTCCTGGCAGTGAATCCAGATTTCAACTACGTCCTTGTAAATGTTGGTGGAGAAAAATATTGGTTGGTCGAAGATAGGGTCAAGGAGGTCTTGAGGGATTTTGAGATAATCGAGAAAAAACAAGGAAAGGAGTTTAAGGGGATGGAATACGAACAGCTATTACCTTTCCTGCAACTCAAAAAGGGGTTATATGTGGTGGAAGCTGACTTTGTGACCAAAGAAGATGGTACAGGAATCGTACATATAGCCCCTGCATTCGGCGCAGATGATTATAAAATATTGAAAAGAGAAAATGGAGAATTGTACGTTACAGTAGCCGAAGATGGAAAAATCAATCTTGAATCACCGTGGAAAGGTATGCAGATTTCAGATGCCAACGATGAGATACTGAAATATTTAAAGGTTAATGGAAGGATGCTGAAGAAAGAAAAGGCAGTACATTCATATCCATTCTGCTGGAGATGTGGCACTCGGTTGATATATTATCCCGTAGAATCGTGGTTTATTGGTGTTTCCAGAAGGACAGAGGATATTGTATCCTTCAACAAGAGAATAAATTGGAAACCTGAATACATAAGAGATGGAAGGTTTGGGAACTTCCTAGAAGAGGGGAAGGATTGGGCCATATCGAGGAATAGGTACTGGGGAACCCCACTACCCGTTTGGACCTGCAGCAATGGTCATACATTTGTTGCTGGAAGCAAGAGGGAACTACTAGAAAATGCAGCTGAAGTGCCTAAAAACTTTGAACTCCATAAACCTTATGTTGACGACATCAGGGTGAAATGCAATGAATGCGGCTCATTTATGAAAAGAGAACCATATCCAATCGACACTTGGTTTGATTCCGGTTCGGCCTTCTATGCTCAGTACCATTATCCATTTGAAAATAAGGAACTATTTGAGAAAAATTTCCCTGTTGATTTCATTACGGAAGCGATGGATCAGACGAGAGGATGGTTCTATGTACTCCACGTTATCTCGTCAATGTTATTTGGAAGCAACTCTTACAGCAACGTAATTGTAATGGAATTTGTGCTCAACTCCAAAGGAGAAAAAATGAGCAAGTCCAAGGGGGACGTTGTTGATCCAATGAAGATAATTGAAAAGATAGGTACAGATGCCCTCAGACTATTCTTTTATCAAGGCCCCCCCTGGAAAACTAAGAGATTCTCTGAGGAGATTGCAGATGAATATGCGAGGAAAGTGCTGGGAACACTCTACAATTCCTATATGCTATTCTCAACAAACGCAAGACTGGACAAGTGGAATCCCAGGAAGGAAAACATGATTGATAATCTAGATAAATGGCTCTATTACAGGACTAATCTGACCATCACCAACGTCAACAAGTACATGGATTCTTATGAACCTCATAGGGCACTGGAGGAAATAGAGGCACTGGTCATGGATCTAAGTCAGTGGTATTTGAGACTCTCTAGAGACAAGTTCTGGAATGAGAATATAACTGATGAGAAGAGATCATCATATTTTGTCACTCATTATGCCATACTGGAGACTGTCAAAATGCTCGCACCATTTACTCCTTATTTCTCCGATTTTCTTTATACAAAAATGACAGGTGAAGATTCGGTTCATCTATCCTCTTTCCCTGTGGCTGGAGAAACTGAAGATTTGCTTTTGAGGGAAATGGACAAGGTAAAATTAATAGTTGAAACAGGAAGAAGGATAAGACAAATTAATAGCCTAACTTTAAGGAGACCAGTAAAGCAAGTCGTGATAGGAGATATGACACTTGAGGGAGTAGCCGAAAAATATCGCTCTCTAATCTCAAAGGAGTTGAATACGAAGGATGTGGTCATAGCAGATATAGAAAATTACATGACCAGAAATTACAGGCTCAACAGAAAAATAGCAGGAAAGGAGTTCGGGAAGGATTTAGCAAAGGCAGAAGAAGAATTTTCAAAAGAGGAGAATCAGAAATTATTTGAAACAAACAAGGGAGTCACTATAATGGGGAGGGGAATATCAGAATCGATGGTATTAGTTGAGAAACACCTGAAGGAGGGGTATGTAACTGATCCAGAAGGAAGAGTTCCCATCTTAATAAATAAGGAGTCTGACAGAGGACTCTTACTAGAAGGACTTGCTAGGGAAATTGTCAGGAGAATACAGAGTATGAGAAAAGATGCCGGTTTCGACTATACGGACAAGATAAGATTGAAGATAGATGGGGATCAGGATCTCATTGCAGCTTTCGACTCAAACAAAAAGTACATTCTGGACAGCACACAGGCGGTTCAGAGCACAGAGGACAGTGGATTCAACAAGGAATGGGAGATATCTGAAATGAAGCTGATAATTACGATATCAAAGATCTAGTCTTTCGGAATTAAGACCAAATCATCGTCTATCTTTGCCACATAGACGCTATCTCTCCTCTTTGTATCGTGTATGGCCCTTTCCCTAAAGTCATATGGATCTAGGATGTACGCTGTATTCCCTTCCCTGTAGAGGACCTGTGCCTCAAGTATATCTTCCCCTTTCAGGATCACGGAATGTTCCTTAATGTCATTTAATTTCATTTTCGCGGTAATTTCTTTCTTCACGTCTATTAGAGTGACCTCGTTTTCTCTTATTCGTTGGATTAGATAATCATCTCCTCTTACTCTGATAACATCACCAATGTGGAAATCTGGAATTCTAGTAGAAACGGTAATTCGGTATAGATCTTTTCCTTCCTTCTTTCCTACAAGATGCGAGGTCTCTATAAGAGTCCCTCCAAATTTGTAAATTATCTTCTTCCCAACGTTTCTAGTAAATTGCTTTTCCGAAATGAAAAGGTCAAATCCTTCCTTTCTCTTCACGGTTTTTGTGAGGAAAATCCCCGGTTTTGTAGTGGTCTTGAATTGAGAAATCGCATATTCCAGTACGTCATCCAAGTTATGGTCCCTTCCTCCTCTGAGCTGGAGTATCGCCTCAAAATAATTCCCCCTCCTCAACGTGCATTGAGGACAGGAAGCCAGTGAGGTACTCAAGAAGAGCACACCAGACATGTGATTCGCACCCTGCTCAGTAATAAAATATCCATCATACGAAACCTTCCTGTTATATTCATCTCCAGAGAACGAAAGTTCAAGGTCCCGAATGTCCATATCCTTTCCAATGAAATACCTTACAATATCTTCCTCTGACAATGGATCATAAACCCACTGGTCAGTGAAAAGTGCTCCACAGTGGGGGCATCTCTTGATCTTTATGCTCTTGATCGGCTCTAAAGCGACTTTGTTCCTTGCAGCCGCGCATTCAGCGCAAATTATTCCTTTATTGATTTCTTTTCCACAAATTATGCATTTCGTATTCTACCTAATGTATAATAAAATAAATCTTTATAGGGAAGAAATAGCACATTCCAGCCACAAATGTATCCAACTTGTTTTCGTCATCAATCAATTGTATTTCAGATAATATTGCATGAACCAAAGTTATTTTATTTCCTGAGCTGGTGCCTGGGCAATTCTTCTGCTCTTTAGAAATTCCTCAGGGCTTTCAAAATATTCCCTAAAGTACACACAATTATCTTTTCCCTTGCAAGTTAACAGGTTCAGCTTAATGCATCCCTGGGAATCAAGATACACGCACTCTTTTTCCATTACAACGAAATTGTTCCATATTTCACACTCTTCCTCTATGCATTTGTACCCCGGATACTTGAAGTGGCATACCCCCGTAAGGTCAGAGAATGCGCATCTCATAAGTATGGAATGTCTACTGAAATAAATACTGTTCTTTTCTCCAGGACTAAAATGCGAATCCTGGCCCAATATTAATGACTTACCTCCGAATGAAGACTGCGATTAGAAACCTCAAAGATCAGGAGTAAGCGAAATTATACCAAAAACAAAAAATAGCTGCCGACATTTATACATGGCACGATGAAAGAAAGAAACGTTGAGATAGCGCTAGCTTTATCTATTATAGCAGTAGGTGTAGTTATAAGGCTAATTCCGAATATAATCTATTTTGCATGGGGGAACGACTATGGCATTTATTATTATCTGAGTCAGGCTTTCTTGACGGGTAAGTCTATAGTTTATCCTCCAAATTCTCCATGGGGGAATGATGGTTATCAATTTTTTCCAGTCACATACTTCATCGTCCTGGGAGTCCATTACCTGTTCAGAGTTCCTTTGAATGTGGCTCTTAATTATTCAATACCTTTTCTCGGTGGCCTCACCCCTTTCCTGCTGTACCTGATCTCCAAACAACTGGGGTTCAACAGGTATGTGTCAGTTCTTGCTGGATTCCTGCTGGCTGTGAATCCTGTCCAGGTCTACCAAACTTCCCAACCGAATTATCTTACAACAGGACACTTCTTCCTGCTCCTCACCATATTGTTTTTCTTTAAATTCCACAAGGACAGAAAGTATCTCGTACCTCTTGTAATCTCTCTAGCCCTTCTAATAATGAGCCATCAATTATCAACATACATTTTCTTGATTTCTATCGAGGGAATCGTAATCTTTGTAAACCTTCTTAGTGATAAGTGGAAGAGTTATCTTCTCTGGGACACGTTATTTATTGAATCAACGGGTACGTTCATGATGCTCTACCTACTCCTAAGGATCCCATCAATGGTGCATTTCTTTTCTGGCGCGATGCTGGGGATCGGTTATGGTGGAGTGATGGTTCTTTTCTACGTTTCAACCATGTTGATCTACATTGTTCTCAGCAGATGGAAAACAGAGAGGTTCTCCAAGCACCTCAATTCATTCCTAATTAGATTCAAATTGAATATTGATCCTGGCAGGGATTTCTATCTGACAATAATATCCACACTGGCGATCATGCTGGTGTTTGTGGTCGGAATGATAACAGGTTTGCTGCCCAGTTACATATCATTCAATTCAATATTCATATCAATACCTTTCTTCCTGTTCTTATCAATTTCCATCGTTGGCCTGAAGTATTTTCTGACCGAAATGAATATTGCCGAAGTCTTTGGGTGGTCTTTTACCATAGCAGTTTCACTTCTTTACAGTGTTATTTCAAGGAATACGGTACTCCTACCTGCAAGATACTTTGAGTATCTTGCGGCTCCATTCTCAATCATAGCTGCTTACGTTATTTATAAATGGGACATTCACTACAAGGAAACTCACAAACTTAAGAACCTGCAGGGGGCAACCCAGCAATTAATGATAAGGATACCCATGAAAGATTCCAATAAATCTCATTCTCACAAAAGTGTAACGAAGCCGAGTTTTGAAGGAGTAAAGAGATATGTTGTCGCAAAGCGTCTTGCGGCAGAGAATATTGTCATAATTGTCGCACTATCATTGATATTATTAATGGGCGTGGTGAGCTATCCCATGACTTCCGACTACATTCCTTCTCACACAGAGGCAATCACGTATCAGGATGAAGCGGCAATACAATATCTCAATCAGACTGGAAACAGGAATCTCTCGGTAGCTACGGACCACCAGATAGGAATCTACATAGAATCGTTTGGTTTTTCTTCCCCCTTCAACAATTTATCCATATTCTGGAATTCTACAAACTGGACTCAGGCTATCTGGCAGATTATAGGGGAAAATGGGACCTATCTTCCAGTTGGGTATGTACTGATATCGTCATATATGATCGAATACGGGGTATGGGGGTACAACGGAAGCAATAATCCCAATCAGCCACCAGTATACATGAATGCATCTTCCTTCAGCAAATTCTTCACTGAACCTATGGAACTAATGTATGAGAATACGTCAGCAACCCAGAATGTTTCAAGTTACCTGTTTGGGATCAACTGGACTTACGTCAATGCCTATCTCAATCAAAGGGGCTTGGGGAATCTGAGTTACTATATCTCCCTGTATCACGAAAGGAATAGAAACGATACCTCTTCTCCCCCTGAGGCATTCCAAGCCAGTAACGCTGGCTCACTTCAATATCACCATGCCGGGCAGTTCGAATACCTTAATTCTCCGCCTAGTAAATTTAAATCTTGAGATTGACTACTGAAGCAATCAAGTAACCAAGCGATCTAATAGATGATAAAGGGTGGAATCATGGTCTCAGCCTCCTTATAGTTCTTGGGAAAGGAACTGCATTCTTGATGTGTTCCAGCCCTGCAATCCATGTGAGGACCCTGTCCATACCCAATCCAAAACCAGAGTGTGGAACGCTCCCAAATCTTCTGAGATCAATATACCATCCGTAGTCATCCGTATTCAGGCCATTTTCAGAAATTCTCCTTAACAGTTCATCTTTATTCCAGATTCTTTCTCCTCCTCCTATGATCTCTCCATACCCTTCAGGCGCCAGCATGTCGTGGCATAAGACATGGGCAGGATCATCCGGGTCAGGCCGATGGTAGAAAGGCTTAAGAGATGTTGGAAAGTTGTACACGAATAAGGGCTTATCAAAACCTTCTGTAATTTCTCGTTCCTCCTTTTCTCCAAGATCCACTATATCTGGTAGGTCCATTCCCTTGGAACGTCCAAGATCTATGATCTTTTCGTATGTGTATCTGTAGAATGGTGTCTCGATGTTCTTGAGTTTTTCAGGGTCTCTCTTCAAGATTGAAAGCTCATCCTTTCTTTTGTCCAAGAGATCAGAGGCAATCCTAACTATCATCTCCTCCTCAAAGGTCATCATTTCCTGATTGCTCATCCATGCTGACTCTGCCTCAAGGTGGGAGAATTCTGTGAGATGCCTTCTAGTCCTAGACTTTTCCGCCCTGAATGATGGTGAAATCGTGTAAACTTTTTCCAACGAATAAATGAAAGCTTCCAGATAGAATTGTGATGATTGAGTAAGATATGCTTTTTCCCCGAAATATGGAACTTCGAAAAGGGTCGATCCTCCCTCAACTGCCGCACCGACAAACATGGGAGTATGAACTTCGTGGTACCCTTTCTCCTTGAAATATTCCCTAGAAGTCTCAAAAATAGTCTCCCTTATCTTCAGCGTAGCGGTCATCTCCCTGCTTCTTAACCAAAGGTGTCTTATGTCCAGAAGGAATTCATCACTCTTATCCTTCGTAATTGGAAATTTCTCAGCTATGTTAAAAGCTGTTAGCTTGCTCACGTGAATTTCATATCCAGTAGGTGCTTTTTTCTCCTTTACAAGATTTCCCTCCAGCTCGATTGAACTCTCTATGGTCAGCTTCTTGGCTGTCTCAAAGTCATCATCTGAAAGTTTTCCTCTTTCTACTATAGCCTGTATTATGTTGGTTGAATCCCGGACAATGATGAAAACAAGAGGGCCGGATTCTCTCCATCTGTAGACCCACCCTCTAGTTTTGACTAAAGATCCAACATGTTCGTCACTCAGTAAGCTGGAAATGTGCATGACTTCGTAATTTGACTATGTACATATCTCTTTCTGATAAAATTCAGTCATGAATGGGGAGGAAACCCATTTTGCACTGTAAAATCGGGCAAATGTAAATTAAAATGGGATTCAGAATAATCAGTCGCTTTGAAGACAAAACCTAAATTTTGGTCATAATTACATGAATGTGGAAAAATACCTAGTTTACTTTCCAGCAAATTATAAACTGACCAACTATGATCAGAATTTTATCAGTGCACTAAGGTCGCTTTCGATTGAAACTGACCAGTTAAGTGAGTATGACAGGAAGCAGAGGACGATAATACGCAACGATGAAACATTACGTCTCCAGCAGATTCTGAAAGATTTTTTTGAAACGCGAGAAAGGACGGACGAGATGCCTGAAGCTACAAAATATTACTGTGACCGCTGCGACATTGTTATCGAGGGGAAAAATAGAGTGCGGAAGAAAATAGAAGACAATAGGATAATAGGGTTCATAAACCAAGATAACAAGTACCTCCTCCTGCCGTTAATGGCCAGAGTTAATCAGCCAACGAAGTGGGCAAGAGTGGAGGGAAGGGAATTTATTTACTACATTGACAGAGAGTCATACAGGTTGATCAAGGATTTCACGAAAAAAGGCAAGGAAGTTCATCAAGACATAATCGACATTACTTTCCCCGCACTGAAGAATCCATATAGTGAATCGCCCTATTATTTCAAATCCATTAGAGTGAAGTATTTTTCATACAGGAATTACTGCCCAATTTGTGGCTCAGAATTAAAGA
The DNA here is from genome assembly GCA_023379555.1 of Thermoplasmatota archaeon. The sequence goes on from JAMCQR010000006.1 coordinate 31,762, forward strand.
AAAGGATGCTCAGACCCATCAAATCTGGAAAGACTGTACTCGGCTTCCATGACCAGAATGGAAACTATTATTTCAACGACAAAGGTATTATACACGCACTTTCCAAGGGAAATGGAGTCACAAAGATTTTGGTACCAAATTCAACTTCTCACCTGAGAAATGGGGACGGAAACGATGTAAAAATCAATCAATTTTTTTACAAGGGAATATCGAGGTACGGTAGCATACTTGAGAAGTTATCCCAAAAAATTCGAAACATGACTGAACTCACAGGTAAGGAAAATGAGGACCTTGACATAATTGCCTTAAAATACGCAGAATCATTGAAACTAGAGATCAGTGATTTGATTAAGAAAGGAGAGTATATCGAAGCACTGAAAAGATTCTCTTCTGGTGTATCAGTTTTCGACCAGTTTTTCATTCAGGGGGGTAGAAGAAGGATCGGCATTCCCAGAAAGGCAGTGAAGGAACTTGAATACACATTTGAGGCACTTTTCAATGGTTCTGGAGAACGCTTGTTCTTCTCAGGGATACATCTAGAAGAAGAGTGGTATAATCTTATAGATTTGTTCCTCAACGTAGAGAAACTAAAATCAAAGAGTGGAGGTCGGAGACATGCGTATGAACAGATTGTTGTAAGCACGGTTGCCCCCCTCCCTCCAGAGTCTTATATACGGAATTTACTTAATACAGATGAAGTTCAGATAATCACAGGAATATGGCATGGTGTGAAATTCGTAGTGACTCCAAACAGGGAAAAAATAGGGCAATATTATAAGAACTATGCCTCTAAACTTTCGTACATTCTCAGTAAGAAAGAGGCCAAGGATATCATAAAGAAGATAGAATCAGGGGAATATTATGTGGGTGTTGAAGGGCAGAATCTCAGGATAACTAGGGAAATGGTGAACATTATCCCGCAGGTTTCTGAAGGATATCTAAAAGGAAAGTTCAAACTTGGCGAATTTTATTTAAAAGTCTCCCAGGAAAAGTGTAAATCTAGGGTGGACGACCTGATGGGGGAAATAAATTTTGAAAGAAAGAAGATGAAAATGCGCAGGGACGATCCAGTTGATGTAATTGTACCCGATGATGATTGCAGAGAATACATTGACTCAAAATACAATATAATAGCAACCAGAACCAACTTAAGGAAACTTTCATTTGGAGATAAGTTCTCGGTCACTCCTTTCTACAGGAATAGCCTTATGAACGCACTTCAGAGGTACCTAGATCTCACTCCTGTCCAAGTACAGAAGGTACTGGATGATGGAATAGAGAATATGTATGTCCTGCAAATTGGTGACATTGTATCACTTCCTATAAAGGATAGCGAGATAAGGGGAAAGATACTTGAAGCAAGAAAAAAGGTAGTTGAGCCTAGAGACGAAATAGATGTAGTTAGGTGCACCCTCTGTAATGGCAGGGTTATGAACAATGCTTGTGAAGAATGCGGGTTTCACTACTAGGGCCTAGTCAGTTCTTTGAACGCTTCCTTGAATTTTGGCACAGTCTCAAATCTGGAAAGTTCGTCAAAACTTACCCAAAAATATTGGGAATTTTCCCAGTTAAGTTTTATCGAATCATCCTTGGGTTCCATTAACAAAGGGGTAATTCTAAAAAGTGTATTCTCGTGCCTCACGTATACTAATTCGCCTTTCCGTAACAATCTTGCATCAGAGACATCACACTCTTCCCTTAACTCCCTGGCCCCAGTCTCCTCTGGTCTCTCACCCTCCTCAACGTAACCTGAAACACCGCCGTACATATCTGGATATGAAGAAACCTTTGATGATCGTTTTAATACAAGGAGTTTTCCTTTAAATATTAGGAACACTGTTGCAATATCTTTTAAAACAGCATTCTTTATTTCCACAGTCCCTTTTTTCCCATCCATTTCGATGGTATCACCATCAACAAAAATATCAATCGGGATCTGGTCTATCATTGGTATTTCTGAAATTATTGCACCAGTCAAAACTACTTGTTCCGCAGTTTCATTGATGATCCCGGAAGGAGCCAGATTTTTATTCTTCAGTTCCAATATCACATATGATCCAACTGTAGAGCCCCTACCTCCCTTGAAAATCAGTATCTTGTCAGAGAATGACCTTCCTTCACATAATCCTGATGAAATGACGCCGCTCTTGCTCATTTCACCAAGTGGTGATATATACTGATTGCAGACCATCGCAGTCGAGGTTGTTTTTCCAGGGGCCATTCCTCTTCCTTTGATCAAGCTATCACCCATTTCAACATTTCCAATATACCTTTGAACGCAATTTTTTGGTTTCCATACTCCTTCAGAGGAAGATAGAATGAGGCCTTCCCACTGTTCGTGGCACTCTTTTGATATCTGTTGCTTAGGGGAGAAACAACCATGCACGTATCTACGAATACCTTCCCGCCAAAGTCCTCTATCACCTTTACGGCGCCAGCAGCTCTCTCCTTAACCTTTCTGTTCGTAAAAAGGAATAGATCCGGGCCGATCTTCTTCTTTCCGTGTACAAGAGATGCTATATAGTTGAGCTCTTCCACGGATAAGTGGGGACAACCGATTGAAATGAGCTCAGGAGTTTCGTCCCCAGCATATTTATTCATTGTCTCCTTGATTTGATCCTCTTCAACGTCAAGTACTGAGGCATCATCAGCAACCAGATGAGCCTCGGGGGTAACGCCTTCCACGTGAAACATTGGAGATGACGATGCTGCACCCATAGCGGCGGCCAAAGCTTTAATTTCAAAATCTTTCGCACCTTTCTGTCCTTTAATGAGTGGTATCTGACCTTTTCCGTTGTAACCTATGTAAAGACCCAACGCTCCGAGCTCTGAATATTCGAGTTTTCTATTAGTTTTGATTATGAGTTTTGCCTTTCTATTATTTTCCATGTGCATCCCATGATCAGGAGTTTTCCCGATGATTGCTGCAGCAAGTGCAGATGGTCCACTCTCTCTGTTTGTCCGAGCGCCAATGATAGAATTCACGTAAGTAATTGCAGAACTCTCTGCCCACGAAAGATGATCTCCAAAAGATGGTTCGTTATAGAAATAGTAGGGTGTGCAGGTAAAACTCTCCATTACTCCCATGTCCATATAAGCCCTGATAATCTCAAGCTGTTTTTCCCTGAAATGTTCATCAATATTTACAGGGCCGTCCCCTGTCAGATCAAACCCGAGTGGATTTAGAGTGGTTGGAACCGAAACAGGAGTTGATATTTTCTTAAGGAATTTAAGTCCTCCATCTCCTATGTTTTTGTATGAAACTCCTGATACGTGTGCTGACTTAATTGGGATAAGTTTCTCAGCATTTCCAAGCTCTCCGAGTGAGTACAATAAACGTATTGCTATTTTTTTTGCTTCTCCAGATTCCCCATCGAAAATCTTCTCTTCATCTGGTGTGAGAAACATTATTTGGATCTTCCTGAGTAAAACTCATTAATTTTTTGTAAAGGATCCTGTGACAACATTATGCTTCGCCCGATTATGACGTAATCAGCTCCATTCTTTATTGCCTCGTCGTAACTTCCTCCCTGTGTTCCCACCCCTGGGGACAATATACTCAAGCCTGAAATGTTCTTTAGAACTTTAATCCTCTCAGGTCTGGTTGCAGGTGCGACTAATCCATCAGCCCTCAGCTCACTTGCCATAATTGCTATCTTTTCGGATTGTGGGGAAATGTAGTCCAGACTTCCAGGATGGCTCATCTCTGCTACTACGAACAATTCCTTTACAACACCTCGGACTGCCTTGATGCTGTCTCTTCCGATGAATCCCTGAACTATTACCCCTGTTGCACCGTGGGAGGTAATCATTTTCGCTATTTCTCTGGAAACATCAGGTATATCTGCAATTTTTATGTCTACGATGATTTTTCCCATCTCAGAAAATGAATCAAGAACAGAAAGGCCATGATTCAGCAACATCGGATATCCGATCTTAAATGCATATACCTGTTCCCCGACTAATCGGGCAATACTCATACATTTGTCTTTATCATCAGTATCAAGCGCCAGAATTATATTTCTGTCCACGGTGAGGTAATTCCGTACAAACATAAAATCTTGTTCACGGCCCAGCAAGGATCATAGCAGCTTATACCATTGGTATCCTTCATTCTTTCCGATAGAATCTTCTTGCAACGAGGGCACCAGCGAAATACAGGATGATTATTATGGTTGCAATTGTGGTTTCCATAATACCACCAGTAGCTCCTGGGGAAATCAGAAGTGCTGCAAAAAAAGCACCAATGATCGCATATCTCCATTGCCTGAACCAGAAATCAGGTTTCACTATCCTGAGATAGGATAAGGTGACAATAATGACCGGTGTTTCAAATATTACACCCATGCCCACAGAGATCAGGAGGATGATAGATACGAAGTCCTTTATCCCCATAGTCGGTTCCACCTTGAGATTAAGGGCGAATTCATATATTACGTGCAAGAGAAGGGGAATAATCAAAATGTACGCAAATAAAACACCTGCTATGAATAGGACTGCTATAGGTAACAAAGAGAACCTTACGGCTCGTCTCTCCTTGAGATACATTCCCGGAGTTGCGAATTTGAATACCTGATAAACCATTACTGGCATGGTCAAAGAAATAGACAGTGATAGGGCGACATAGACATCACTTACCACAATGTCAAACGGTGCTACGTTAATCAGTATCATTCCCTTTGGCACCAGGGTACTTTCAATAAATCTCAACAAGAGCACTGAAAAACTGTTGAAAAAATTTGGAAGAGGTAGGTACCCATCATAACCTAGCCAGTTTACTCTGGTGGGTCCAATCAGGAACGTCCCGAAGAAGATTATTAAGAAAAATATTATTGTAATCTTTAACCTTCCAAGTAACTCGTCAAGGTTTTTGAAGAAGTTTCCGATCGGTTCCGATTCCAGTACTGACAATTTAGTTCACCCTTTGACATTATTCTCTGTATCTCGTCCTGACAGTCTCTCTGGGAATTACAATTCCCTAAAATGGAACCATAAAATAACTTCTTCCCTTGCTGTTAAAATTTCCTTCTCTGTAAATTTGAAAACGATAGGGTTAGTTCGTTTTCTTTTCTTCTTTAGTTTCCTTTTCTCCTATTCCCTTAAGTTCTTTCTCAATCTCAAGTTGACCGCGCTTGAATTCTCCCATTGCCCTTCCCATTGATCTTGCTATTTCCGGTATCTTCTTTGACCCTCCAAGTACCAGAAGCACGACTAAAATCAGGATCAACCAATCAGTTGGACTCCCTAGCATAGCCTTGCTATTCAAACTCAATATATTAATTTGCTGGTAACTTAATATATATGCGCCGAATAAAATAAGATTCACAATAATTAAATAATTTTAAATGATTTTCCAGCCCGTTTCAAGGATATAGATACATTTTAACAGTTAGACTGAACATGCAATAAAATTAATCAGTATCGATAACGCTCATAAGAGTTAAGCTAGTACTGTAGGCCAGCTGAAAATTAGCTGAGAAAGTACAAATTACATCTGTGCCAAAGAGCGGTACAACGGAACCCTCGTGTGGAATTACTTTATAGTTGATAATCATAAAAGACGAATGATTCAGTACATTATTGCTTTAGCCGTTGCAACAACAATGACTCTTACGCTTTCAGTAATATTCTACGTGTACCATAAAAAATATGAAAAAATCACATTCAGGTTATTTGCGATTGTTGTCTTAATATTGACAATGATGGGCTCCATGCTCAATGCCTTCACCTATTACATCGATTCGATCAAGACTTTCCTCAGCACAGTGGTTGCCTTCAACATTTCAATGGAAATAATGATTATTGCGGTAGTCGCCCTTGGCTATCTGGGTGCTCAAGGAAAGTTCAAACATAGTAAGACTTCGGATCTGGCCATAGACTTTTTGATGGTTTGGAATGAAGGCTCCATGGGGATATTCCTTTTTTCGCTCCTCTTACCAGGGAGGCAACATCATATTTCTTACATCATTTCAATGGTTTCTGGAGGACTTAGTCTCTATTTTTTCATTTTTCCAATGCTGGTCGAGATGTTATATTTAATTCTATTAACTACTGAAAGTGTAGTCAGGACAAAAATGGTGGTGTTGTTAATAGCATCCCTTTCGCCACCCACACTACTTGGGGATTCAACTTTCTTACCATTTTTGTTGCTAGCCTTTCTGATTCTAATGTCTGTTTCAACCGCATTTTTACTATGGCAGGGTTTCATCAAGATGACAGGGGGGAAGGTATTTTTCAAGACATTTTTCTGGGTAATTCTCATTTTGGTACTAATGATTGCAGGAGCCATCTTTGGGCTGGTGTCTCCACTCACTTTTTATGCTTCCTGGCTTCCATTTGCATTCATTACTTTAGGCTCTATGACCTATTATTTTTATCTTGCTCTCAACGGTCCTCAGTCTTGATTTATTTTCCCAGAATTCTCTCTTTTATCACATTCCTCACATCATAGAAGAAAATATTATCATAAGGACAAGCCTCCACACAATCGCCAACTCCGACGCATTTGAATGATTTGAATTCCCCTTTATCAATAAAGGATCCCCTCATGTCTGTAATTCCAACAGGGCAGGCAAGCGCACAGTCCACTGTTTTGCAATTCACACAGGCATTTGCATCCCTGACCTTAAGCTTGAAAAATCCGAATCTGCCAACCAATTGATTGAACGTCCCCCAATAGCACCATCCCTGATTGACACAAGCATAGGTACCCATCAGCGGCGACATTACAAACCCGACATACCATACCAGATTGAACATCAGGGTATAAGCTAGATATGACGGGTCATTCCCATAAACGTACCAAGCAAAAATGCTTCTAGAGTCAAAATAAGAAATGATTGCAGCTAACAATATGACGAGGTTAACAGTCAGTATTATTCCCTTTACCCAGTTGCTTATCCTCGAAGTCAGAGTCTTCCTCCCCGTCTTAGTACTCCTATTATATACTTTGAGCGAGTCATAGAATGTCCCTTGATACATCATTGGAGCAGTACAAGTCACGGAGCACAGTTGCCTTGCGCCAAAAAGAAATGACAATGCAGCTGAAACAACATAGGTACCAGCTATCGCTACTATGACGCCATTCGTAACCGCTCCGTTTGTCCCTATACCCATAGACCACAAGTAGGGTATATATCTGACACTACCAGAAAGAGAGGAAAAGGAGGGAATATAAATAGAATACACTGCGTAGGCTGAAATCATCAATCCTAATCTCACTTTATTTTCTCTGATCCTCGAAACCATAATTTTCCTGAAGGCCAAGAAACCCATTTCAAGTCCCATCATTATCAGGAACCATACGCTAGCAGTCACTGTCACGATGATAGAAATCACGTCGAATATAAATGGCAAAATACCTGAAGGAGTCACCCAACCCAGCGATAGGTTTGTTATCAATCCACCGAAGGAATGAGGGAACTGACCTTGGTTGAATTCAAGAACTGCTCCCATGAACCATTCCATAACAAAAGTCAATAATACAAGGAGGAATGCAATGTTCCTGCTTGAGAGGTAACTGATCCTTTTGGGGGGATCAACGAATACTCGGAAGAGAAACCAGATCATTGCCAAGACCATTACCACATCAAAAAATAGCCAGGAACCAGAAACGAAGAAATAAAATTGACTGGCCATCATAATGGCAAATAGACATATCATTTCCATTGAAATATAGACTTCCGGACCCTTTCTCATCCTGAACCTGTAAAGGGTATCAAAAATTAGTACAGTACCGACGATCATAACTATTGAAGAAAGCCAAATTATTGGGTAGTCTGATACATAAAGAGATGGAAAAAGGGGCATTAACAAAAGGAAAACAAGTAGGTACAGCCGCTTGTAAGAAGCCATTTTTTTGTAGGAGATGACGATGGAAAAGATCATCTCTGCTTCCATAACAAAGACAAACCAGGGGGAATCTATTGCATTATTGAATGAACTTGGTAAACCATGCAAGAGAGAATAAATCAGTGCCCCCATTGCCCCTTCAGCTATCACCAGCGACAGGGAAAATGCTCCAGCTGAAATTACAGAAGTACCAATCTTCTTGACGAAAAGTGAAAAACCCCCGATCATGAATAACGCAGAAACGATTAGTAGAAGCACCTTGTTTCCAGTTACAATATATGAATATATTGACAGGTTCATTCCAATCATTTCCACCGCCAAGAATAGTGAAAAGTTCTTCCCATAAGGAAGAGAGTCCCTCTTGAAGAGCATAATAGAAAATACCATCACAATGAGCATTATCGAAGCTATAAGTACGGAAATAATTATTGGGGGGAAGAATGATTGCAAAATCATTTCAGGAGGGCAATTGAACATCAATAGTTATTCTTTGTGTTTAAATTTGAAACTACATCTGTAAGGTAATTGAACTAGGAATCGACGGATAGGGGGAGAGACTTTTTTGGGTGGAGAGCCACATTACCGGAAGCATGATTATCCACAGAAAAACCGCTAATTCTGTTTGCTGTCCTAGGGACCAGAATGGCCATATCTTAGACTGAAGTGAAAATGTATAGTAATATATGAAAATCGGGACAATTCCAAGTAAAACAGCGTAAACTTCGATGATCCCTAATCCCACTCTTTTACCAGACATAAAAAATGAAGCCCCTATTAAGAATCCAGACAATGTCATCGTGTATGACATTATTGAAAATACAACTGCGTTCTCAATCGCTAACCGAGTTATAGGTGGGTCGAACCAAATGATGGCAAGAAAAGAAGAAATAAAGAGCAAAAATATGCCAAAATACGGTTTCATAAAGCGTCTCTTTAAGGTTGAAGAAATAAGGTAAAATAAGATGAATCCGTCTAGAATCATAAACATCCCTGTTCCAAAGAGAAAGAAAGGTGAAGTTTCCAAATCATACAGAATGCCTAGTAAAACCAGCAACTGGGAAAATGTTATGGTGAGGGCCATTACTAAAGTCATACCAATTTTTGCTGGGCCTAAAGTCGCTAAAAACCTGGGGGTTCTTTTCCTCTCGTAATATCTTGACACAAAAAAGTAAGTCATGATAAGCAAAAAAACGCTCAAGAAAATAAAGGGGATGAGCAGGATATTAAGTAAGAGAATTGTAACAGCAGGAAGAAGAGCAATTGAACTTTCGCATTGGCAGCTCAGAGCAGCCACAATTCCGTACCCAGCTGCCATAACACCGCTTTCTTTTCCATTCACTGCAGAATCTTCATTTCTTCTCTTTGCAATCAGACTGAATATCCTGTGGTAGTTTTCAACTAACAATGATGAAAGGCTCATAGTTAGAAAGAATTGAAGAGGACTAATTATGACGTCAGCATATGGGGTACTCACAAAAATGCCATATATCTCAGTAATTGGCAATGAAAAGCCTATAGTTGAAATCCTGTCCGAAAGGTTTTGAATGATTATCGAGGAAGCAGTCTGTTGATTTACAAATACGAAAACCTTAGAAATGATAAGAACGAGGAAAATTACAGTATACAAAGAGACTCCCTTTGAAAGCTTGTCGTTATTCCCAAGCTGGGAAGCATAGATGACCATCCCCGCAAGGGCAGGAATCAGAAGAAGGAAAGAAAGTAAACTCCTGGATATGACAATTAACCCAGCAAGATAAAATGAAATCGTAACTAGAATGTAAAATGAGAGATTTTCCCACTTAGAAAGAAGTGATGACAACACCAACAAGTTAAGGACTATTGAATATGAAATTAGCTGCAAAACTGAATCTGAAGTTACCAAAAGGTATTTCGAATAGTAGCCAGTGATGATAAAAGTATTGATAAAGAATAAAGAAATAAGCAATAAAATTGAATAAGGCGTCCCTTTCTCATTCTTTGAATGCATGTGATCTGTACAACTTTACAAAGGCACCGGCCAGGGTGAACAGGAGTGCCATCCCGACCCCATAAAGTCCCTGGGAGGTAATCTGAGTTGGAGACATGACTGATATAATTGCAATTATCGCAATAGCTAGAAAAGCATATATGCTGCCAAATACAAGGTGCCCCTTGTCTGTCAGTTTCTTTGTGGGAGTTTTGAAGTTGACTCCATAAACTAATGCAAAGGTTGCAAGGCTAGTCAGACCCAATATCACAAGTAGAATTATCATGGCGGTGTAATTATAGAATGTAGGGTAAACGATTACAGAGTATACTGATATGCCGGTCAAGATAGAAATGAATCCAAGAATCGGAAGGATTGCGTAAACTTTCCATGCATTTTCTCCCAAACTGGATTTACCGAGTTCGATCCTATTCGCAAGATAATAAATCAAAGGTATGACGACCGCCAATGGTATTATGAAAAACAACAGCCCAGTTATGTTGCTCACAGGTATCCCCGGATCAAGAGCCCCCCACGCAGACAGGCCAAACAGATATATGAGACCTACAACTCCAGTCGATACCACAATATTTCTTTTGGTAATTTTCAAGGTATCCTTTTTTTCGAAGTAGGGTACTGCAAATAGGTATGCAAGCGGAAGTCCAGTAAAGAGTACAACAGCCCAGAATGGACCCAAACTAGTCGAGACCTGGAAATCAAGTTCTTTGTACACGAACAGTAAAAACCACGGTGGATACGGTGGCACAGATGATGCAAGGGGACTTGATGCAGCCACCTGGGGGAGTGGAGAGAATAGCGCCGGAACGTTTGGAAGTATAGTGAGAAGAGAGGGAATTATGAAAATTAGAGCAATAGTGAAGAAGGCAATCTGGACCATGTACAAAAGATTGTAGGGATACCACGCCTTATAGGATGGTTCTTCTTTGTCTATTGCCGGAACTTTGAATCCAGTTTCCTTAGCGGAGGGCATTATTGTATTGTACTCAGCGAGGAAGAAATGAACAGCGAAAAGTATGAGAATTGATCCTGCAAGTATTATGTGCCAGCCTTCAAGTCTGCTGAAAAGGGAGATATCACTCCCATTTCCAAGGAATATCGTTGAAAGATATGAACCTATAACAGGGAAACCGTTTGCAATCCCCCTTCCCACATCAGTTGCATCTGCAGAAAGCACATCCCCTGTCATGGAATATCCAAAATAGGAGATAGCCACTGTCAGTATCATGAGTACGATTCCTGTAAGCCATTGCACCTGTCTTGGTTTTTTGTAGGATCCAACGAACAAGTTGCGGAGTAGATGGATGTAAACAAGAGCTATCATGATGTAAGCGCCATACAGGTGAGTTGTCATGATTACTGTTCCGTAAGGAATATGGAGCGTATTCTCAGTACTTATGTACGCATTAGAAGGCTGATAATAGAAAAACAATATGACCCCAGTCATTACCTCGTAAAAGAAAGCAATCATTATCATTGCCCCTGTCCAGTACCAGATGCCTCCCTTCTGTCTCATGTAGTCTGGTACTTTTCTAGGAAGAGGCTGAGGCTCATTCATCAATTTTTCAATTAGATTCTCTTTAGTCATTTTAAACACCTACTGGGTCGTAGTGACCGTGGTTTTCCCCGATGGGGTAATGTTGCTTCCACCTGTCAGATCTGAAGAGTGCCCATATATGGTGGGTCCAACTAGCAATGTTGCACTGTAGGAATCAGATTTCTCGTCATAACTGAGGACAACACTGGGCAAGGGTGCTTGTGTAGGCCCTGTTACGACGCCGAATCCGGAATAGGGATCATAAGTGCTCCCGTGGCAGTCACAGTGTATCTTTCCAGGGAAAGAAGAAGATGATGGAGGGTTAAAATGTATTTCCGGAGGAATACAACCCAAGTGCTGACATATTGCGGAAGCTGCAACGACTGATTTATATGGTCCGACCCCCCCAGGAACTTTGTATTTCGTGTTATTTGCAGGGATTCTCACTTCGGTTGGATTGATTTCGACGTCCTTGTTATTTGAATCACCAAGTCTGAGGAGAAAATTAGGTTCGTTTTCTAGTGGGAAATTGAACGTCACCGTTTGCGGGTTGTTGACAATAAGATCATCTGTGCTTACCGGGTTCCCGTTTGGCAAGTAAAGGGTAAGGATAGGAAATGAAGAAGCTCCACCTTCTATTGGAGGGATGATGTTCTGGACAACGCTCCTGAGCGTCCCAGCAACTCCTGCGCCTATTATCATCACTCCTAAGAGCTTCATGAAATTTCGTCTATCTTTATCCTTAATCTCATCTCTTGTTGGCACAGACATCCCCTTAAGCCGTTACCTGGACTACTCCTTCCATCCACCCTGCAGTTGCCATCGCTCCTCCCCAACCGTCAAGCTCGTGACCGCAGGGCACATAGCACTGCCAGGGATAGCTACCGGTATTGTTAAGATAAAACTCTGTAAATGTCACTGCGCCTCCCGATGGATTCGTTCCAGCAAATGTTGGAACATTTAGCACAATTTGTCCGTTTGAAAGCAAAGTGAAAGTGTGAGTGACTTCCCACCCTCCAAATGTAGAATTCCACGGAAGCGACGAAACTGCCCATCCGCTTCCATGTACTATTGAAATATCGTTAGAAGCATTGCCACTTAATGTAGAATTTATATACTGAGCTGTTCCATTATAAACATATTCGACTCCACCCACTGTTCCTATTACTTTGGCATATGAAGAATTATTTGAAGTTCCGTTAGGGCCGATTATGCTTGTCACTCCACTATCATAATCGATTATAGTTAGCTTTATCAATCTGTGTGAAGGAAGTGTAATCACAGCAGAAGATTCAAGTTGACCATTTGGTCCAACTACGAAGAAGGCAGGCTGAGTATGATGTATTGTAGCATTGTCAAACCAGTTATTAGGCGAAATCAACAGGGTCAAAGATACAGGTCCTTGAGGTAACTGCTGCTGCGGGGTTGAAGACAGAGTTTTGTCATAAGCTACGCCCACTCCTATTCCACCAACAAGAATAATGGCTGCTATGATGGCATAAAACGTCTTTTCGCTTATCATCCGACATTTAAGTAACTGATGTTAATAAATGTAACGTGGGATTAAAGAGTTTTAATAAAATTTAGCGACATTAAATAGATTTAGTTTTTTATATATGTTATGGTGAACAATTTTTATTTACCTACAAATCCCGGCATCACATCTCTGCGAAATAAGGCTAATGGGAAAGCCAAAAGAGATACATTTAAGGGCGAATTTTCAGTATCTTAAGAATCATATTAAAGTTACTTATTTCATTCGGAAATTATATTTCATCGATTTTCAATTGCGCTTTCAGTGTTTGTTTTGGATACAACTCCTGTCATCATAACAGAAATTCAGCTTTAATTAAGTAACACAAATAAGATTTAATTAACCTAAATATTTTAGTATACATTAGATAATTGGCATATTTTCTACGAAAAGAATTTATAGCGTTTTAAGAATAGACTGTTAATTCGTCAGGAGTTTTTATGATTAAGGAAAATAAACCTAATCTATCCCAGGACGAGATTTGGAGAGAACCAGTCAACCTTGCACTTTTCAGAAAACCCCAGGGCAAGGTTCATGTTATTGCCGAAAGGTGCAAGGAATGCAACTACTGTACAAATTACTGCCCAAATGAGGTGCTTGAAAGATCCACTAACACAAACAGCCACGGATACCACTACGTGCAGGTCAAGGCAGGAAAAGAAAGTTCCTGCGTAAATTGCGGAATGTGTCAAACCATATGCCCAGACTTTGCAATATTTGTCACGGAGGTGCAGTGAACTTGAATATGTTACCTCCTGGGAAATATTTTACAGACGGAAATTTTGCTGCCACAGAAGGAGCATTATATGGTGGATGTAGATTCTTCGCAGGGTATCCTATCACACCCTCAAGCGAAATATTAGAAAGAATGAGCAGACGTTTACCAGAGGTCGGAGGGCACTTCATCGAGATGGAGGACGAAATAGCCAGCATAGCCGCAATTATTGGTGCTTCCAACGGCGGGCTAAAAAGCATGACTGCCACTTCAGGACCTGGTTTTTCCTTGATGCAAGAGAATATAGGTCTGGGAATGATAACCGAGACTCCGACGGTCATCATTGATGAAATGAGGGCTGGACCTTCCACTGGAATCCCAACCAGAGTGGGCCAGGGAGACGTAATGCAAACTCGGTGGGGTTCTCACGGAGATTTGGCACCTATTACTTACTCTCCTAACAGTGTACAGGAATCATTTGATTTAACGATATTAGCTTTCAATTCGGCTGAGATCTATAGGCAGCCGGTAATAATCGCTTCTGACCAGGTAATTGGCCACCTAAGCGAGATTCTTACGGTTGGTAATCCTGAAGAGTACGAAGTGATCCAGAGACTTACCAGGAAGAAAGCGAACGGGAACCACAATACATTCAGTTATTCTGATGACTTTATTCCAATGTTTGTTCCCGGAACAGGATTCAGAGGTAACGTCGATAGTCTCACGCACGATGAAATGGGTTATCCTTCTAATGATGCATCAGTGGAAAGGGAGATGCTTGAACATCTACTGGGAAAAATCAAGAGGAACGAAACGAAAATAATACGTTTTGAGGAGTATATGACCGACGATGCGAAAGTAATAGTTGTTGCGTATGGGATCACCTCAAGGTCTGCCAAAAAGGCAGTTAAGAATGCGAGGGATGAAGGTTTGAAGGTCGGCCTATTCAGGCCCATTACGCTCTGGCCCTTCCCCGAAGGAAGAATAGTTGAACTCGCAGAGAAAACAAGGAAATTCATAGTGCCAGAAATAAACTATGGCCAGTATTCCCATCCAGTCAGGGAATTCAGCAGAAGGGAGACAGAAGAGATTCACTTTCCACCTGGTGCAATACCTGATTTTAAGATCATTTTAAGGGAAATTGAGAGGTCATTTACATGAGCATTGAGGAAGTGCATCCAAAGAGTCAATTTCTGAGGGACGAGAGACTCCCGCATATCTGGTGCCCAGGTTGTGGATTGGGGATCGTACTTCAAAGTTACATCAATGCAGCTGAAAAATCTGGAATCAGGCTGGAAAATCACGTATTGATTTCAGGAATAGGGTGTACGGCCAGGCTTCCAGGGTATGCAAATCTTGATACTTATCACACAACCCACGGAAGGGGGATTCCTTTCGCAACTGGAATGAAAATCGCTAATCCGGATCTAAAAGTGACTGTGATCAGCGGAGATGGCGATCTGTTCAACATTGGTGGGAATCATTTCATACATGCCGCAAGAAGGAACATGGACCTTTTGGTGGTTTGTGTCAATAATTTCAACTATGGCATGACAGGAGGACAGCACGGATCAACTACCCCGCCCTCCTCCCTGTCTTCCTCTACACCCTACGGGAATATAGAGCAATCATTCAATCTGCCATATCTTGCAGCAGCAATAGGTGCATCGTATGTTGCCAGATGGACAGTCATGCATCCAAGACAGTTTACAAAGTCACTGTCTAAAGCGATGGATATAAGGGGATTTGCATTTGTGGAAGTGTTATCTCCATGTCCTCCAAACTTTGGCAAGTTCAATGGCTTTTCAGACGGGTTTGCAGAAATGGAGTTCTACAGAAAGAATTCTGTAGTCGATAATGAGGCAAAACTAGAGGATGTCTCAATTGACCCACATCACGGCAAACAAATAATTCTGGGAGAATTTGTCAACAAAAGAAGACCTTCTTTCATAGAGCTGGAAAGAGAGGTCAATCGAAGGGCGATGGTGGTGGAAAAATGACTGTAAACATAAGGATTTATGGAATGGGAGGGCAAGGGATTATCACACTGGCCAAGCTGATAGGAGAAGCTGCAGTTGAAGACGGGAAATCGGCGATCATGACCGAGGAGTATAGCCCTTATGTTACTGGTGGCTGGTCAACAGCCGATCTTATTATCAGCGATCATGAGATAGACTATCCGCTCATTGAGAATCTCGATTATCTCGTCACTCTCTCTCAAGAAGGGCTGGAGAAAAATCTCGAATCAATAAAAATGAGCTCCAAACTAATTACTGAAAAGTCTCTTGTTAAGGTGCCCGACTTATATAAGAAACAGGCCTTTGAAATACCGGGAATAGAGCTGGCCAAATCCCTGAATAATCCAAAGGGGACTAACATGGTTATAATGGGGGCGATAGGTGGGGTTACGAAATCCTTTTCGAAGGAATCAGGCAGGGCTGCCATCTCGAAAAGATTTCCCAGTTTCTCGGAAATTAACATAAATTGCTTTGACAGAGGTTTTGAGGAGGTGACTCGACCTGGCTGACAAAGTCCTTGTCATCGGAGGAGGAATTGCTGGAATCCAGGCTTCTTTGGACCTCGCGGAATCTGGAGTAGAAGTGGTACTTGTGGAAAAAAGTCCCTCAATAGGGGGCAAGATGGCAGCGCTGGACAAGAATTTTCCAACGATGGATTGCTCAATCTGCATCGAAGCACCAAAAATGAGCGACGTCATTCACAATCCGAATATCAAAGTTCATTCACTATCGGAGGTCACAAAAATTGAGGGGAAGGAGGGGGATTTCGAGGTCACTATTTACCAAAAGCCAAGGTTTGTCGATGACTCCTGCACAAGATGCGATTTATGCGTGCAAGCTTGTCCCCAAATACTGAAGAATGAATTCGACGCTGGAATTGGAGCCAGAAAGGCAATATATACCCCATTTCCACAGGCGGAACCAGGTCCATACGTCATCGATATTGATAGCTGTTTGAACGAACCACCCAACTATCTACCTTGCGGAAGATGCACAGACGCATGCGGTCCTGGAGCGATAGATTTCAACATGAAGCCAAAACTGATAAAAGAAAAGGTGGTTTCAGTCATTGTTGCAACCGGGTTCGATCTATTCAACGCATCGCTGCTGAACGAGTTCGGTTATAGCAAGGATCCTGACATTCTGACATCCTACGAATTGGAAAGGATGATCAATGCGGCGGGCCCTACGGATGGAGAAATAATCAAACCTTCAAACGGACAGCACCCTGAAAAAGTATTGTTTGTTCTGTGCGCAGGTTCCAGAGATGCGAGATTTGTTCCATATTGCTCAAGAACTTGCTGTATGTATTCCATCAAAGAAGCTTCCCAGCTGGTAGACCACGGAATAAAGAATGTTTCAGTCCTGTACATGGATATCCGAGCTTATGGGAAAGGTTTCGACGAATTCTACTCAAGGTCACAAAGGGACGTCAGATATATAAGGTCAAGGCCAGCATCCGTTAGAAGGAAGGGGGATTCCATAGAGGTAAGATACGCGAAGGAGGACGGCTCCGTCACGAAGGAGGACTATGACCTCGTTGTTCTTGCTACTGCCTCGATCCCATCAAAGGGAACGGATAAGTTAGCTGGAATTCTCGGACTGGAGTTATCTGAAGACGGATTCTTCAAGAACAAACAAGATGACCCAGTTTCTACATCAAGAGAAGGGATATTTGTGGCTGGATGCGCTTCGGGGCCAAAGGATATCCCAGATAGCGTTACAGAAGCTTCTGCAGCTTCTGCCAGAGCGCAGAAATATGTCAAGAACAGAGAATGGATAGCGGAACCAAAAGCACCTCCTCTTGATATGTCAGGAGACCCAAAAGTTGGAGTTTTCCTCTGCGACTGTGGTTCGAACATAGCAGGAGTGGTTGATGTAAAAAGGGTTGCAGAGGAAATGAAAAAAGTGCCGAACGTAGTCTACGTCGAGGAGAATAAATTCACCTGTTCTGGCAGCTCTCAGGATGCAATAGCTGCAAAAATCAAGGAAAAAGGGTTGAACAGGGTAGTGGTAGGGGCATGCTCTCCCAAGACTCACGGAGTAACCTTCCAGAGGGTGTGTTCAAGGGCAGGCCTGAATCCCTATCTTTTTGAAATGGCAAATGTGCGAAACATGGACTCATGGGTCCACAAGAAGGAAAAGGATAAAGCGACGGAGAAGGCAACAGATTTGGTGAAGATGGCAGTCGCAAAAGTGAAATTACTGTCTCCGATGGATGATATCGAGTTTCCAGTTATTAAAACTGGCGTCATCATTGGGGGAGGACCTGCGGGAATGGCTTCAGCTGCGGCCTTATCCAACATTGGACTCGAGGTTCACCTGATAGAGGAGAAAGGAGAACTTGGAGGGCTTCTCAACTCGCTAGACAGGGTAGCTCCTTCTAATATTGAGGCTGCTGAGATTTTTAAAAAATTGAAGAAGGGAGTGGAAGAATCTAATGTACGTATTCATACATCAACAAAAGTGAAAGAGATCACCGGTTTTGTAGGAAATTTCTCCCTTAAGCTTTCAAATAATGAGAATATTGAAGCGGGAGCTATAGTTATAGCCACCGGTGCTGACCCTTACTCCCCTACCGAGTTCAATTATGGAAAAGATGAAAAGATCCTCACTTCGAATGACATAGAAAAGAAATACTCACGACTGGAGGGAGAACGCTTTGCCCTAATATCGTGCGTTGGATCAAGAACTAGGGAGAAAGGATGTTCAAGATTCTGCTGCTCAACGATGCTCCAGCAGGCAATAGATTTGAGAGAGAAGGGAAAAATCGTAAGGGTTTTCTACAAGGATGTCAGAGCATATGAGAGAAACGCAGAAGAATTGTACAAGAAGGCAGGGGAAAAAGGGGTCCAATTCTACAGGTATGATTCAGAAAAACTCCCACAAGAGGCAATTTTCTTCGACGGAAATTCAGTGACATTCGTGGATGAACTTACGTCCGCAAAATTGAAAGCGCCAGTCGATAGAGTCGTATTGAACGTCGGTCTTATGCCGAAGGATCAGGAAATATTCACCCAATTGAAGCTTTCGAGGGACAACGAAGGCTTCCTGCTTGAATCTCACCCAAAACTCGGTCCCGTGGAAGCCGCAGTTCAGGGTATCTTCTTGGCAGGAACAGTTCAGGGACCGAAGGATGTGAAAGAGTCAATTTCTCAGGGTTATGCCACAGCTTCCAAGGCAGCAAAGCTGCTGATGGGAGGGAAGATATCAAAGGAACCCATAATTCCGCAGATCAATACAAACAAGTGCGTCAAGTGCCTGAAGTGCGCAGAGGTTTGTCCGTACGGGGCGATAAAAGGTGAAAGGGGAAAATGGATAAACCTAGTCCCAGCAGCGTGCATGGGATGCGGGAACTGTGTCGCTGAATGTAATATTGAAGGGGCAATAACCATGCCCAATTTCACCGACGAACAAATAATGACGCAGATCGATCAGGCCACGGCCGAAAAAGCAGAAGAGAAGTTACTGGTGTTCGCCTGTAACTGGTGTTCATATGCGGGCGCTGATCAGGCCGGAATATCAAAGATACAGTACCCTCCCAGTGCGAGAGTTATAAGGACCATGTGCTCCAGCAGAATATCCCAAAAACTAGTCATGTATGCATTTAGCAAGAATCCGGGGGCAGTCCTGGTCACTGGATGTCATATAAATGATTGCCACTACATAGACGCTAACGTTCATACTGAGAAAAGAATGGAGAGATGGAAGAGGTTCATATCAGCGAAGAACGTGAATCCGGATAGATTACAATTGTGGTGGGTCAGCGCCGCAGAAGGTAACAGGTTTGCATCAAAGATTAAGGAAATGGATGCGCTGATCAAATCTCTCTCTAAGGAAGAGATTCTGAGCACTTCAGAAAAGATTGGAGGGGTGGTAAAACGATCGAAATAGACGACTCAAGATGGGAAAGGATCACCAATCTGGTCGGGTTCAGCGGAAGCGAATGTTTTCAATGCGGAGTGTGTACGGCGACCTGTCCTCTGGGATTCATGGGAGAAGAGACCATAGATACCCGTAACATTCTGAGAAGGGCGCAGATTGGCGCGGAACTCCCGGATAGCGTTTGGAAATGCTCTACCTGCAGACTATGTGAGGAATCTTGTCCCAGGGATGTTGATATTGTAAATGTAGTACTGGGGCTGAGAGAGCTGGAATTTCAAGATAGGAAGGCACCTGAAAGAATAGAGAAACTTGTGTGGGATATATATGAGGATGGGAATCCATGGGGAGGGAAGAAGGGAGACAGAAATAAGTGGGCAGAAGGTTTGGAAATAAAGGATGCTAGTAAAGGGGTGGAAACGCTACTATTCGTGGGATGCGACGGTGCATACAATAAGGAACTCCACAAGTCGCTTCGCTCTCTTGCAGAAATCCTGAAGAAATCAGGAACAGATTTTGGTTTCCTAGGAAATGAAGAATCCTGCTGCGGCGAACCTGTCAGGGACGCAGGGGAAACGGGGTACCTAGACGAGCTGGTAGAGAAAAACATATCACAGTTTGAGAGTACTAAGGCCAGGACTCTTGTGACATTCTCGCCACACTGCAGCAACATGTTCTCGACGATCTACAAGAAAAAAGGGTTGAAGATGAAGGTAATGCATTATTCAGAATACTTAAATGAACTTGTCAGGGATGGGAAAATTACCATCAATTCTGAAATCAAGAAAAAAATAACAATTCACGACCCATGCTACCTCAGTAGATATGGAGGAGACTCGAAAGAGTTGAGGGAACTGGTCGTTAAGGTACCAGGAACTGAAATAGTGGAAATGGAAAATTCCGGTAAAAACAGCTTATGCTGCGGAGGTGGCGGGGACAGGATTTTCATGGATTTCGAAGGAAAGAGGCTTTCAGATTTCAGGATGGAACAAGCAAAGAACACCGGTGCCGAGGTAGTCATAACCGCGTGCCCGATCTGCAACATGAATCTCTCAGACAGCAGGAAGGTAAATGGAATAAAAATGGAAATTATGGAACTTTCCGAATTCCTGAAGGGGGGAACGGAATGACAAGGAAGGAGATATGGGTCTATATTGAGAGGAACAACTCAGGTGTTGAAGACGTGTCATTGGAAATATTAGGCAAAGGAACTGAATTGTCAAATATTTCTGGGTACATACTGGTCGGACTGATTGCCGGTACTCCAGAAAAGAAGTTGATAGACCTCGTGATAGAACACGGGGCAGACAGAGTTGCACTACTTAAGAATGAAATGTTGAATGAATATTCTACTGACTATTTTGTAAATGCAATTTCTGAATATATAAAGAACGATCCTCCGGAAGTTATGCTGATAGGAGCAACGCAAAATGGAAGGGACCTAGCAGGGAGACTGGCAGGTAGATTGAAGACTGGCCTAACTGCAAATGCCATTACTCTATCAATTGACCGTGAAGGGATGCTCCTGGCAGGAGTTCCTGCATATGGTGGAAAAATTCTCGCTGAAATTGGCTGTGAATACGGGAGACCGCAAATGTCAACCGTACGTCCAGGAACATTTAAGATGAAAGAAGTGAAGAATAAAAAAGGGGAGGTTGATGAATTCATTCCAAATTTATCTGCTATCAGACAGAGAGTGAGAATTGTAGAAAGAAATGTGAGCGAAGTGAACGATCTAACAAGATCTGAAAGGACAATCATCGGAGGTAACGGAACCAGAGGTGACCTGACACTGCTAAAGGAATTGGCTCAATTGATGAATGCTGAGATAGGGGTCACAAGACCTCTAGCAGACAGAGGGGTAGCCCCGAGGGAGTTGCAGGTGGGTTCGACGGGCTACTCTCTGAAAAGCAAAATCGCGTTGGTGCTTGGAGTCAGCGGGTCGGAACATTTCACTTCTGGGATAAGAGACTGTGAGGAGGTCATTGCAATTGACGTGGACGAGAAATCAGAAATTTTCAACCACTGTGACTATTGTATGGTAGGGGATATTTTCGAGGTGCTTCCGCTGACAATAAAGAAAATGGAGGAAACTAGATGAAAAACATCATTGTTTGCGTCAAGGTGGTACCTAAATCCGACAATATAATTTTTGACCCGGTAAACAAGAGACTTGACCGTACTAAGGCAGAAAACCAGATCAACGCAGCAGACAAGAGTGCAATTGAAACTGCTCTAAGAATAAGAGAGAGAGTCGGTGGAAAAATAACATTACTTTCAATGGGACCCCCTTTCTTTGAACCGTTCCTGAAATTAGGAATAGCTATGGGGGTTGACGAGGCAATCCTTCTTTCGGATAGAAATTTTGGTGGTGCAGATACTTTCCCCACAGCGTTAGTACTCGCAACAGCTATCAAGAAAATTGGGAACGTAGATCTAGTGCTGACAGGTGAAGAATCATCAGATGCCGGACTTGGGCAAGTACCGTCACAGATAGCAGAATTTCTGGATTTCCCCCAGGTCCTTTTTGCTTCCACCACTGACATATCTGGAGGTACGTTGATCGCCAGAAGGTCAATAAAAGGAGGTTATGAGATCTTAGAATCAGATTTGCCGGCTGTTGTAAGTGTAGTTCTGGGAGCATATCAACCCAGATTTCCAGACTTTAAGAAGAAGAAATGGGCTGACAATAATTACAAGGTCAAAGTTTGGAACGGGGAAGATCTGCAACTGAGCGAATCAGTCACAGGCATCAAAGGATCTTTCACCACGGTGAAGAGACTGGTAGAGATTCCCCAGTCATCAAGGAAGAAAATTATCATAGATGGAACGCCAGAAGAGAAATCATCAAAACTGGTTGAGATTTTAAGAAAGGCAAAATAGAAGAAAATATGAATTAATTTCACTTTCTCTTTGCTACTGAAATGGCTCCAGCGGGACATGCGGCCACGCAGGCATTACACAAAATACAATCTTTCTCTCCCACAGGGTCTGCCTTATCGGTTCTGTAAGTATCCCAGAGTAGAGTTCCGCGTTCAATCGGTCTGTCATTTCCCTTTCCCCGTTTACCCGGATTCAGAGCCCATTCGAATCCGTTCATCGGGCAGGCTTCCATGCAGGATCCATCGGCAATGCAGCTATCCCAATCAACGGCAACATTCACACCATGAATCCCTAATCGTGTAGGATACGGTTTGTTTTCTTCATCAAACCTCACTTTACCTTCCGCCCTTACCTCGTGCCCATTGTGCATTCCCGTTATTGGATATTGGTCCGGAAGATCGAAAAAATTTTCATCAATTGCCCTTGGTGGGTAATCAACTTTTTCCATGAATTATACTATGTCTTTGGTCGTACTAATAAATTTCTCACATTTAATCTTACTAAGATTTCAAAATTGGGTCGATTCCATCATTTCTCTGAAAATTTCAGTGCAAGGAAGTTTACGCCTTCAGGGGCGAGTCTATCTATAATCAACTCCCACGTCTTAAATATTCATTTTGCTGGAATAACCCCCGTTCATTTCTATTACTTGTTTTCCTGACCACATCCCTGGCACCAAAGATAGAAATCCAGAAAATCTATTTCTTCCTGGAGAATCATATTCTCAAATCCTGTAAGATCGAATCTTCTTTTCCTATGATAAGGGACGACCGTTAGCTCCTTTGCGTTAGCCAGAACCAATTTCATCATATCGTCTGCATCTACCTTAATTCCTTTTAGCACAATTCCCTCTCCATTTGAACTGATTTTAAGAGGAAGGGTAATTGAGGATAATAGTAGATGCGGCTCCTTGTCATCAATCACAATTTTTGAATTTTCAGAATGGAAAACTTCGTCGCACAGGAGCGCAAGGAAGAGGCCATTATTAATTGCGGTTCCATTAATCGCTGCAAAAATGGGCTTCTCCAGAGAGATGAAGAAAAGGATCAAATTTTTAAGGCTTTCATAATAGTCTCTCAAGTCAGCATATGTCCTGGATTGAGGAAGTGAAAGACCTTTTGAAAATATAAAGTTCGAACCAGTCAGCACCAAGGATTTGACGCTGTCGTCAACAGCCGCTATTGACAGAACGCTTATCAGTTCGTGAACTAAACTCTTATCAATTGTACCTGGGGAGAGTATTGTTACTATGCCCACAGGGCCCTCTCTCCAAAAAGAAATTTTGGAGTACCCATCTACTTTTGGTGCCTTCGCAGTATTACCAACTATATCGCCGCTCACAAAAATTGAATTCATCTGAACTATAATACCTTTGTATACCGCACAAGAAGGATCAATAATATCAAAATAATTATGTATTTATCGGGATTTATCGGCAAACCAGAAACCTAATATAGGGGCTTGCCTTTACTTTTCTTTGCCGTTAAATGCGACAGATCAGATAGTCCTTAGGGATGACATGATGACCTGATTCCTGAACGGCGAAATGAATGAGGGTTCGAGGAATAATAAAGCTCGAATCTGAGATGGGAAGAGATAGTCCATTCCGCAATCCAAAAATATATTTACGGTAGAATCAACAACTCCGGTTGATCCTGCCGGCGGTCACTGCTATCGAGTTTCGACTAAGCCATGCGAGTCACAGGCCGAAAGGTACTGGCAGACTGCTCAGTAACACGCGGATAATCTACCCTTAGGTAGGGTATAACCTTGGGAAACTGAGGCTAATCCCCTATAGGCCCTGAAAACTGGAATGTTTTGGGACTGAAAGCTATGGCGCCTTAGGATGAGTCTGCGGCCTATCAGGTAGTAGGTGGGGTAAAGGCCCACATAGCCTATGACGGGTACGGGCCCTGAGAGGGGTAGCCCGGAGATGGGTTCTGAGACACGAACCCAGGTCCTACGGGGCGCAGCAGGCGCGAAACCTTCGCAATGCGCGCAAGCGCGACGAGGGGAACTCGAGTGCCATTGTCATTTTTGATGATGGCTTTTCTTGATCCTAAAAAGATCGAGGAATAAAAGCTGGGTAAGACGGGTGCCAGCCGCCGCGGTAATACCCGCAGCTCAAGTGGTGGCCACTATTATTGAGCCTAAAGCGTCCGTAGCCGGTCTTGTAAATCTCTGGGTAAATCCCATCGCTTAACGGTGGGAATTCTGGAGAGACTGCAAGACTAGGGATCGGGTGAGGTAAGAGGTACTCCTGGGGTAGGGGTAAAATCCTGTAATCCTGGGGGGACGACCGGTGGCGAAGGCGTCTTACTAGAACGACTCCGACGGTGAGGGACGAAGGCTAGGGGAGCAAACCGGATTAGATACCCGGGTAGTCCTAGCTGTAAACGCTGCCCACTTGGTGTTGCCCTTTCGTAGGGAAGGGGCAGTGCCGGAGCGAAGGTGTTAAGTGGGCCGCTTGGGGAGTATGGTCGCAAGGCTGAAACTTAAAGGAATTGGCGGGAGAGCACCGCAACGGGAGGAGCGTGCGGTTTA
>JAMCQR010000007.1 GCA_023379555.1 Thermoplasmatota archaeon
AGAATTTTGTGAGTCATAGATCCGGTTGTCCTTGGGTCCAAGAATTCCCTGGGGGGATCAACCTCATTTATCCCCAACATTCCATTAACAAATCCCTTGAAATGGCATCCTGCGTAATTCTCGATGAACGTCGGATATATTGGTTTCTCCATCCTCACTTTTATTGCTCCTTCCTCCAGTTGATAAGGATTAACCTTCTTCTGCTCATTTGCTAATTCCCACGGTGCGATCGGTGTTTGGGGAACAAAGACAACGTCCCTTGGAATGTACTCCTCCTCTGCCTTCACACCATCGTAGAACGCAATTGACTCGGTATAGGACAATTTTTCATCCATCGCTGAGTAACTCAGAGTGACGTTATCCGATAGTTTGATGAGTGACGAATATGCGTTTTCCATCAGGTCCTCAAATGCGTATTCCAGTCCAGTCTTGCTCAGGAAATCTCTGGTTTCTTCTGGGAGGGCCCTCAATGAGGATGATGCGTCCATCCCACCTAAATAGATGTTTTCCGTCTCCAGACCTATAAGGTCCAAAGGTTTACCAATCAAGACGTTGGGTTCACCAACAATGGTTATCTTTGGTATGAATTTCATCGATTCCATATCGTTGATCAACCCAGTAGGATCGTTGGAATAATCTTCAAACGCAGACAGAAGGATCCTCAGAATCTTGTTTGGGTAGTTTCGTTCTCCAAGGTACTTGTTACAGAAATTCATCCACTTCGATACATCTTGATTGTTATAGGCTTCATTTGAAAGGAACTCAAGGTCGTCTAGTATATCCCCTTTGATTTTCAATTCGTGGAAAAGAGTCTTCCAGTCATTTATTCCCTTGGTGATATTCTTGTCATAGCACTCTTCCTTGATATCATAGATCTTTGAGACCTCTATACCTGAAAAGGGATTCTCAATAAGGGGAATGACCGATTCATAGCTGAAATTCTCCTCAATACACTTCAAGGCCGCAATAACAAAATTGTAAGGAACATCGTTTATCAGAACTTCAGAGATGGGAGAAGTGACAGTCGGTTTCATACCATACAACTCCATCTCCCTCACTGCATTTGCGATGAGATAATCGTCAGGAAACGATATTGCATGTAGGCCTTTCTTTGACGCTGAGTCCCTGACGATCCACCTAAGTTCTGCAAAATAGTCTGGGAATCTTTTCTTCACGACTCTTGCCTCTCCTTTCGAGCCCATATCGTGACTCCTGAACAACTTATCATACGGTTTCAGATAATCTGGTAGGTGAGACACGTAGTCGGAAGAGAGGTCGTATTTGAGAGGGAATAAGTTCATAAACTCGCTGAAGTCTTCGGCCTCACTTTTGCCAATTTCTGAAATGAGTTTGTAATAGCGGAGAGTTATCTCACTGAACTTCTCTATCTTCTTTTCCGAAATGTCTTCAGCGACGAGCTTGTGCACTTTAGATGTTTCCCCTGTTATCTTAAGGAAGGTCTGAAGTATCTTCATCTGGACTAGGTCATCTATTGAGGCACCGGCTTTCAAAAGAGAAATAAGACTCTCCTCCTCGGTCAAAATATTTACACTAACACTCAAAGACATTTCTTTAATTAGATCTAATATTCCCTGTGCTTCTACTCCATTGATAACGGAAAAAGCACGTGCGGCTCCACTTGAGTAGAAAACGTGTCTCTTGTTCTTTCCATCAGCCACCAATTCCTAAGTTAAAGTACAATAAATCATTTGCCGGTCTTGAATCTATTTTGAGTTTATTTAGTCTGCAAGATTCGTTCAACGGTTGTGAGATTGCTGGGAGCAGAATTTTTCGGGGCGGCTAAAAGGAAATATTTAAATGTTATGGAATGATTCTTGCCTACAGATGGAGGTAAATCGAACCCCTACCAACGCAAATGGTATTGAGACCAAGAAGAAGTTAAGGAAACTCAATATGAGAAAAAATGAGGAGTTCAGATTTCTTTTAGGAAAGTTGCTTCACGATCTTCCAGAAAGCGTACGAGGAGGCGTTATTGGTTCTGTCTACGCAAAGGCTGCGAAGAACGGAGTTCTTGAAGCCAGGGACTATGTGTTAGTTAAGAAGAATGAGGGCATCATTGACGACACGACGAGCAAGCGACTAATAGATCTGATTTACGATTACAGCACATTCCGCTAGGAATATTGAGTGAACCTCTTATAATCACCAGATGCGCTCAGAATCCCGAGACGTACACCGGCATCCAGCCAAGCATAGGCATAGGAGCTAGCCGCTAGGGAATTTTCAAAATCGCCCTTGTCGTAGAAGTAGGTGGCGTCCTTGAGGTAGTTCTTGCACATATCGATGAAGTCATTTGCAGCCCCGGTCAAAAAGCTCTCTTTGGGGGGAGATACTTTTACAAGAGTCAGTGCTTCTTGTGTAATATCTAGATACTTCTTGCATCTCTTTTCTAGGGTCATCTGACGACCCTCACATTCTTTCCACCATCGTCTGTTTCCCTGGGTCGAACTTCTATGAAAAGGGGAATAGGGAGTTCTGGAGATGCGACGAGAGAAGTTCCCACTGGAAGTCTCTGGATCTCGTCCAGCGACGAGTTCGTAAGGCCTTCGACAGAGTTGCCAATTGCCTTGAGATCATTTGGATTTGTCACCTTCAGAATTAGCTGAGTGCCGCATTGAGAAAGGACGTTCTTGTCAACCTTTGCAGGTCTCTGTGAGACGACCAGCAAACCGAAACCGAATTTCCTTCCCTCAGAAGCTACGGTCCTCATTATCTTGGAGGAGAAAGCCTTCCCCTGCTGTGGAGCAAAATTGTGTGCCTCTTCTACTGCTGTAAGGAGGGGAGGGATGCGGTCCTTCTTCCTTGATTCGAAGAGAGCATACAGCAACCTCTGTACGATGAGTTCCTGCACATCTGGGGGCAATCCCTTCATCTCAATTATAGATACTTTACCTTTGACGACCAGCTCATCTACGCGGAGGCCCCTCTTACCAAGAACATTCAGAGACTTGAGATAAAGCAGTTCCTTTTCAAGGGTCTGTGAAAGGGAAGAATCATCCTGCCTCCGTAGTTCCTTGATGATGTCATCGAAGTCATAATCCTTGCTTGAAAGTCTGATTGCGTCTATCGCCTTTCTCAACGGAAGAACGTACGACTTGGCGTCAGAAAGATTCATGATGCTCACCAGTTCCTTTACATTAATCTGTGAAAGTGTGAAGGTGAGCTTTTCGTCCCCTCGTTCGGGGGAAAATATGATAATCTTGTCACCGTACGACCTCGGATGTATAGAGAATCTCTTCATTTCCTCAGATTCCGAAGCCTTGCTCTTCATGGATCCGTATTCGCCGTGAGGATCTATCACAACACAGGTGACATCATTCTTGATGAGCTCTTCGATGATCACTCCCGTGAGGTAACTCTTTCCACCTCCGGTCTTTGCCATGACGGATATGTGCTTCTGCACCATTGAATTGATATCGATCGAGAATGGAATATTGTGGCCGTATATCAGGCCGATATAAGCTCTGCCTTTCTTGCTGCTGTTTATGTTGAGGGTGGCAGAAATGAATTCGTCATCAGCAAGGTATACCGGGGTTCCAGCGAGAAAGGGGGTTCTCGGATATTGCAGGATGTGCTTCTGATCCAAGTAACCGATTATGACTATTTGAGCTGATACTGTCTGCTGTATCTCTACATTATTTCCTTCCATTATTTGGTATGACTTTTCGATTGAAAGATTGGTCTTAGCGCCTATCGCGTCAACTTTTCCCAAAACCCAGCCGTCTTCGTGATGTTTCAGCCTGACGTAATCCCCCTGTCTCAACTTTCCTGAGACAGAGCAGTTGACAACAGTTGGATGGATGTCTCCATACAGGATTCCTACCGGATCCATCTTACCTCTTCCAGCTCGACATTCTATTAGTTATTATCTTGATTCCCTTTTCTGTTCTCTCTGCATCTTCAGTGCCCAACCCAATCCTAATCATCGAATCTGACCCAAAATAGTAACCTGGCACTGTTGAGACGCCCTCTGTCATGAGAGAAAGTGAGAATTTTACCGAATCTTCGCCCACTGAGAGAGCATTGACGATTGTTCCCTTGTATCCAACCAGGAATTCGTCCAGATTCTCAAAAAGTATCTTAGAGTTCTCGTCAATTTTCTTCCTGTTGTAATCCTTATAGACATTGATGTTGCTGAGGAGATAGCTTCCTCTGCGTTTCACGCTCGAAGAAATTACGGGCACGATAATCCCCATCCTCTCTTTCATTTCCTGTATCATCTGTTTGCCGGCAATTATCCAGCCCATCTTGATCCCGGATTCGCCGAAGAATTTGGAGGCCGAACCCAGCATTATCGTGTTTCCAGTTTCAAGTTTCTTTGGAAAATTACCGTTGAAGAATGAAAAGGTGTCGTCTATAACAAGATAAGATTCATTCCCTTCGGTCTCCCTCGCTATCGATCTTATGCTCTCATCACTCCAAGACAACCCAGTAGGATTGTTTGGGTTGCTTATGAAATATGCAGTCTTCTCGTCTACATCCCAAGGAGATAAATCGACACCTTCAGAGGATGCCCTGTTTTCAAGAGTCGTTCCTATTCCTATTTCCCTTGCTTGGTAATAATATGCTGGGTACTCTGGTGTTATAGTTACCATAGAAGCGACCTTCTTTCTGAGGTGATAAAGGGTGAAGTATGATGCAAAGGTTCCAGATGGAGTAACAATAACCTGTTCTTTCTCAACTCCATATAACTTCGCAATCTGTTCCTCGACCTCGACTCCACCCAATCCTTCTGGGTTCATGCCCCTCATCGCGCTCGAGGCAAGATTGATGTTCTCGTCTGGAATGGATTCGACGAATCTGAACATTGAAACGTCCAAAGACATGACGGTACAATAACTTCCAAAATAAACAATCTTCGATGATTTTATTTATTCAGAGCTAATTGCAAATCGTGAAAGTAATCAAGCTCGGAGGAAGTATCATCACATACAAGGAGAGCTACAAGAAAATCAACAAGAATTCGCTAGGGGTGCTGTGCGACGTACTCTCTGAAAGTAAAGAGGAGAGGATTTTGATACACGGTGCTGGATCTTTTGGACACATAATGGCCCTGAAGTATGGACTGGAAAAGCCGGGCTCAATCAAGGGAAAAGAGGAAGCCATTTCCAAAGTCGTTTCAGACGTGCTTACTCTAAACTCTGTTATCATTGAATATCTGAATGAGAGAGGGATAAATGCCATTTCTGTACCACCTCACGTCATCTACAATTTTGGAAAACCTGACTTCACGGTGGTCAAGTCACTTACTGACAAAGGGTTCGTTCCTGTTCTCTTTGGTGACATAATTATGAACAAGGGTAGGTACAGAATAATATCTGGCGACGAAATTGCATTAGACCTTTCGCGAGTCTTCAGACCGGAATCTGTTGCTTTCATAACTGATGTTGATGGTCTGTTTGACAGCGATCCAAAGACCAATAAGAACGCAAGATTCATCCCACTCATAAAGGCAGGAGAGATTTCGGTGGTTGATACTGGGAGGGATGCTACAGGCTCAATGGCTGGTAAAATGAAAAGGATTAAGAAAATGATGTCTTATACTGGCAGAGTGGTAGTGCTTAATGGGAACAGACCGGAACGGTTGAGAAATTACTTGCGGGGAAAGGAGAGCATATCGACGGTGATCAAATGACAGTGGAGAGGAGAAAACTGGAACACATTGACATTATTTCAACTAAAGATGTTTCTCATGATTACAATTTCTGGGACGACATTGATATAGTTCAAAGATCGATGCCTGAAGTGGATTTTGACGAGATTGATACCTCGACAACATTTCTAGGGAAGAGACTCAAACTGCCGTTCCTTATATCTTCGATGACTGGTGGCCATCCTGAGACGAAGCGGATAAATGAGAACCTTGCACGAGGAGCGGCTGAGGCCGGAATTGCGATGGGAGTGGGATCAGAAAGGGCTGCGATTCAGAACAGAGAAATGGGAAGAACCTACTCTGTGGTCACCGATTACGATGTCCCGTTCAGAATAGCTAATGTTGGCGCACCTCAGCTCATCAAACAGTCCAAGAACGCTCTGAGCGACGAGGAGATAGATTACGCCGTTGGGTTGGTGAAAGCTGATGCACTAGCAGTCCACTTCAATTTCGTACAAGAAATGTCACAACCAGAAGGAGACAGGAATTCCAAAGGAATAAAGAAGAGACTGGGTAAACTTTCGAAGAGATACAAGGTGATTGCCAAGGAAACAGGGGCTGGCTTCTCCTTGCAAGACGCTCTCGATTTCAAGCAACTGGGAGTTTCTGCCATAGACACCGGTGGAAGATCAGGAACTTCCTTTGCCGCTGTTGAATCTCTCCGAAGCAAGAACAGATCGGACGAGAGGAAAGAGAGGATAGGTAAAACATTCTGGAACTGGGGAATACCATCGCCTATTTGCCTAATATATGCCAATGTTGAGCTTCCGCTCATAGCATCTGGCGGAGTCAGAACGGGTCTGGATGTTTTCAGAGGTCTGGCGATGGGAGCATCACTCGGAGGTCTTGCCTCGACATTTCTAAAAGCGGCTCTCCAGTCTGATAAGGAAGTGTCAAATCTAATTTCGCACCTCGAGACTGAGCTCAAGACGGCCATGTTCCTGACAGGGTGTACGAATCTCGATGACATAAGGAAGGTACGAAAGATTTATAGAGGTAGATTGTTGGAATGGTTGAACCAGATCTGAAGTGCCCAGCATGTTCGGCTGGCAATCTTGAAAGCGGATCAGACGAGTTGGACGTCCCACATTTCGGAAGAGTCGTTCACTACTACATGCGATGTAATAGCTGTGGGTACAGGATCAATGATTTTGCTTTCCAAGGTGACTTCCCGAAAGAAGACAAAGTAGAGATCGATGACAAGGCAGACTTGCAAATAAAAATCGTAAGAGGAAGCAATGGCACGATAGTAGTCCCGGAGTTGGGATTGGAACTTTATCCGGGCCCTCTTGCAGAAACTTTCATAACTAACG
Source organism: Thermoplasmatota archaeon (assembly GCA_023379555.1). The sequence goes on from JAMCQR010000007.1 coordinate 6,988, forward strand.
TGGAAGGGCTCTTGAACCGATTTCTCAATCTCATGCCTCTGTTTGATGACCAGAAGAAGATAGAGGAAGTCCAAGAGAATGTCAGGAAAGCTATAGAAGGAAGCCTGAAAATCACTATATCAATTAGCGATCCATCTGGAGTCTCTCACTTCATCAGGAACCCTCAACCCGATATTTCTTGATTTTTAGTATTTTCTGAATCCCTCTATCGATAACCTCTGTATCTTCGATCTCAATGCATCCAGTTAAGAAAGGCGAACAGGTGACCAAAGTTTCGTACTCTCCTCCCTCACCGATAATTGAGATTCCGTGCTTTAGCTTGGCTTTATTTAGGATGCGCAGCGACTCTTCATCAATCGGTCTTCCAAGAAACTTCTCGTCGAGTCCCTCGGCAGCAACCGTAACAATGATTCCCCTTGAACCAGTTGAAATAAAGTCCCTGACAATCTGTTCCTGGTTCTTCCTCCAGAGTGGAAAGAATGTTTTTAGGCCCAGTTCTGTGCATATTTCTTCTAGCTTGGTCTTCTGAAATTCCGACTCCACTGCACCGGCAATAAGGAAGTAACCCGGGTAGAGAGAGATTGTCTCTTTGAACTCTGATTCGAGTATCGAAGAGTTACTAATTCCCATAATATCAGACAGCTCGCCACCCAATTCGGTGTTCGGGAAGTGGAACATGTAAGAATCCTGCTCTGCCTTCACAGTAATAGTCCTCTCTACATCCATTCCTATGGAAAGTGCTATCAGAAGACTAAGGAATGAATCCTTTCCTCCAGAAAGCAGCGAGATTGCTTTCATCAAATGTTCTTGGGGCCCGATACTACGATTCCCATTCTCTCGAGAAATCCTATGATCTCTGTAAAGGAATTTCCATCACGGGCAACAATTTCTGGTGGGATTATTCCCTTCTGCCTTATCATACCCTTGGCCAGAAGCCTAGTGAAGGCGGCATTTGTGAAACCTGTCGTCCTCGTCATGGCAGTGTATCCAGTTTTGGTGTCTTCCTTGTCAAATATAGTGAAAAGGATCTCTTCCTTTCCTTTTGCGGGAACGACCCTTATTTCCATGTAAAGGACGTCCTTGACGTCTGGGAAGCTGAGATTCTTCAGGAACAGTGATGCAAGTAATTCCTTGGGCACTACTGGGTTACCGTTCAGTTCAATTTTTTCTTCTTCAAGTAGACCAAGGTCTTTCAGGAATTTCATCTTTTCAAGATGTCCTCTGTATCGGACCGTTTTTTCAACCATGTTCTTTGCCTTGACATTTCTGAGAAGACTCCTCAGTCCATTCGTGTAGAATGCCTCGAGTGATCCCAACCCATTCACGAAGAAATATTCAAGTCCGTCCCCCGGTTCCGTCTTTATCAGCTCGCCGTCTCTAACTATCTCGACCTTTCTGGTAAATTCGTCTAGTGTATCCATTGGCGAGAAAACGACTTTGTAGCCGATTGGAGGAATGTTCCTCTCTGGGAGACCTCCGACCTTTATATCAACGCTCTCAAGGCTGCCATGGACCGCGGCTATTCGTCCAACTATAGCATTGGATAGCCCTGGCGCAACACCGGCATCAGGAACAACAGTAATTCCTGCATCCAGAGCCTCCTTTTCCAATTTGTAGAAGTCCTCTTCCATGAAGCTGTTATCAACAAGGTTAACTCCCGCCTTGCACGCTTCCCTTATTACCTTCATGCCGAGCCTTCCCGGCAGTGCACCTGAAATTACATCGAAATCTTTCATCACAGGTGCCAATGCATCCCTGTACGCGTCAACCTTTACTGTATTGACTCCAAGATCTTTCTTTAGTCGCTGGAGCGTATCAGAGCTGTAGTCAGCAATTGTTACTTCCATTTCATTCTTAAGTGCGTAAGCAATTCCTGCGCCAACCATTCCCCCTCCCAGTACAAGAACTCTCATTAGATCACCAATGGTCAATATAACGAAGAGATTAATTTCTTTTCGGTTTTCAAATTAGTTAAATCCAATGATGCAATAACTCCAAGAATGAGATATGACCTCGTCCTGATGCACCCACCTTCTATATATGACTTCAGGAAGAGAGACATAGTTGCTGGACCCATCTCGGAACTCGTACCCAGTACTGGAGTCTTCGAAATGTATCCAATCGGTTTTCTTGCAATTTTGTCATATCTGACGTCGAGGGGATACAAGGCAAGGATAGACAACGTCGCCCTTAAAATGCTCAGTTCCAAGAGATACGACTTCAACGAGGAATTACTCAAGATCGACACGGAATACATCGGTATAGACCTTCACTGGCTTCCCCACGTACATGGTGCCCTAAATCTTGCGAGAATTATAAAGGTGGAAAGACCAGACATAAAGGTTATGTTGGGGGGATTCTCTGCCACCTATTACGCAAAGGAAATCATGACCAAAGTGAAGGACGTTGACCTAGTTATAAGGGGGGATACGACAGAGCAACCGATGGAGAAGGTACTAGCTGGAAAGAAGATGGAGACCGTCCAGAATGCAATATATAGGGAAGACGGGAAGATAAAGGACAACGGATTCACCTTTACACCTGACATAGACTACCAGGAATTCGATTACTCGCAGATAATTCGCAGTTCGATCAAAACAATGGATATCTCCGGACACTTGCCCTACTGTGACTGGATGAAAGAACCTGTTGCAATGGTTCTTTCTACGCACGGATGCGCTTACAGCTGCGGTATTTGCGGTGGATCCTATTTTACGTTCAAGAAATTTTACAGCAGATCGGGACCCATCTACAGGTCTCCGAAAAGGATTGTAGATGATATTCTTAGGGTAAATGATGACCTGAAGATTCCAGTCTTCATCGCAGGCGATCTTCTGATGAGACCTGACAAGGAAGTCGATTACATCTTCGGAAACTTGAAAAAAGAGGGACTGGACATTCCTTTACTGATGGAAGTTTTCGTGCCACACTCCAAGGAAAGGCTTCAGAATCTGTTCAGAGCAAGTTCGGATATCTCTATGGAGATTTCACCGGATTCGTCTAATGATGCAATCAGACTCAAGAATGGAAGACCGTATGGGAACAGCGGGCTGGAAAAGTTTGTCTCTGACTTCATGGGGCTTGGTGGCAAGAAGATCGATGTTTACTTTATAGTGGGACTGAGCGGGCAGACAAGGGAAGACGTGCTTGACGACGTAAAGTATGCAAAGCACCTCATGGAATCCAACGGAAACGATAAGAGATTGTTCGTTTTCACATCCCCGCTTTCTCCTTTCCTTGATCCCGGTTCTATGTCATTTGAAACCCCGTCAATGGGGTACAAACTTAGGTTCAGGACCCTGATGGAGCATTATAATGCGCTGGACCAAGGGAGGACGTGGGAGGATTATCTCAACTATGAAACCAACTGGATGGATAGACGGACACTAGTTGAGACCACATACGATGCAATTGACTCGCTTCTCAAGGAAAAAGAGGAATTGGGATACATCAACGAGGAGGAATATGCCAAGTCCCACCACGTCCTTGAGACCAGCAGGCTCGCAGTAAGACTCTCAAGAGGAGGAGACTATGGAATGATGTCAAAGGGTGAAGCGCTCATCAGGACGTGTGGTGATAAGTATACCATCCTCAAGAAACAGATAATGTGGGGGTCCCCTACGATGAGTGAGAAGAAGCTTATTTTCATGATATATAGATACCTGCATTCTTCGAGAAAGTAGTTTTGAGGTTGCAATTATACACGTCTTCCGGAAAATGTAATTATCCTGCCTGAGAATCACCTTCATACATGAAGGTTTGGGACTTCATCAAGGGATTGAAGGCACCGATTTATTTTACCAGCATCAGCCCGGTACTAATAGGGTGGGCTTTCGCGCATTTCAGGTTATCTTACCTAGTTCCCCTCCTTCTGGTTGTGACTGTTTCGATGCAGGCAGGCATGAACCTCGCAATGGATTTTTTTGACCACGCCAATTCCAGGCCTCTGCGAAATGAGGATACATTATTTCCTCTCGGTTCCTACTTTATTGAAAAACTAGGTGTGAGACCTGAGACACTGAAATTTTCTTTCCTTTCAATGATCTCTTTGGCTGTTGTAGTCGGATTGGCCGTTGTGTATCTAACCCATAGCGTTGCACTACTCTCACTCGGACTGACTGCGGTCTTCCTCTCATTGCTGTATGTGGTTCCACCGATAAAACTGGGAGCCCGAGGTATAGGAGAAATTGCCACTTTTTTTTCGTTCGGTCCGTTCCCTGTCCTAGGAACAATAATTGCACTTAACCAACCAATAACCCTGGAGGAGATTCTGGTTTCACTTAGCTTGGGTCTGCTTGCATCATCGATACGTTATCTTCATCACCTTCCTGAAGACAGAGATGGTGGACGGAGGCAGAGAAATTTCAGGATAGTCTATCCAATCATGCTCTTGACGCCCTCTTTGATGATTTCAGTCTTGAGGGACAACTTGGTTGCTGCTATATTGGTGTTTATAGCTTCGCTAATCCACGTAGTTTTCCTTCCTAGGTCGCCGTTGAAAATCTCTAGGCAGACAAATTATTCGGTAGCGATCCATTTCCTGTTCACCGTTCTTGTAATCCTGTCTATTTTATTGCTGCTTTAAGTCGTTCGAATATACGGAATGTTCAGATTCATGGAATCACGATACAGTGGTTCCTTCGAACTTCTTTCCATTTATCGCTTTGAATGCATTGGAGGGGTCCCGGAAGGAGACGATCTTGATCTTTATTCCGCTTCTTCTCGCGATGTTTAGCGAAAGAATGTCAAGCGGGAAATTGGCACCTGCGCCTCTCTTTTCTGACGTTATCATTTTGGTTGCATCTGAATAGGTAATATTCTTTATTTTCTTTGCACCCTTCACTTTAGGGTCCTTATCATAAAGATAATCAACATTTGTCACATTTACCACCGTATCTCTACTAAGAGCTTCTGCAAGCAGAAGAGACACAGCATCGGTAGTGTGACCGGGTTCCGTTCCTCCCATTATCACTCTTTTATACACCTTCATCATGCGAACCGCTTCATCAATTGACTTCGGAACGTCCATCAGATTTCCAAGCGCAAGTGAGACCATGGTCGCATTGAGCCGAGTTGCCTGGATTCCCATCATATCGAGATAATATTCCTTGGCACCCATCATTCTCAGTTTTGATATCTGTTCGCGAGCAATAGGCCCTCCCCCTACTACCAGAGCGTACCCATCTTCATCCTTTATTCTCTCGATGAACTCTGAAAGATATTTTTCATCAGTCTTGGAAAAAATGGAACCCCCTAAACTGATAACCGGCCCGCTCACGACTCAACAAGGTATAATAGAATAAATACTTTCATGGGTGGATGCCAGAAGTAGAAAAAGTGAAGGCAGTATTCAAGGAAATTCCTTCCATCTATGATAGGATGAATACCTATATGTCACTAGGTATGGACATATTCTGGCGACTGAATCTGTTGAGGTTAGTTCCGCACGATGGAAAGATCCTTGACGTTGGAACTGGAACCGGGAAATTGGAAAGTCTTGATGGTTTTAAGGGAAATTTCATCGGCCTGGACGTGACCAAAGAGATGATTGCACTGAACAAGAACAAGGGGAAGCTGCTCCTCGCTTCTGCAACAGCTATGCCCATCAAGAACGAATCGTTTGATGCGATTGTGTCTTCATTCGTGCTTAGGAATCTTCCATCCACTACAGAGTATTTTGATGAAGGAATAAGAGTGCTTAAAAAGGGAGGAATAATGGCCAACTTGGATGCCTTTCCTGAGAAGAGAAGAGTTCTGGCACAGTTCTTTTCACTATATTTCTACAAGTTGTTACCACGGATTGCAAAGGTGGCATCTTCATCTGATTCCTACACCTACCTTGCATCGACAGTGAAGAACTTCAAAACACCTGAGAAGATAGTACAAGAGATGGAAGAAGCAGGTTTCAGCGAGGTCGCAATTAAGAGATTTGTATCGCCGTCTGCCGCAATAGTTTATGGCAGAAAGTGAACTCAGGGTGAGAGATGAAAGACGGCTTCGTTGTTAGATTACCAATTATAGTTAGACGCATAACATTTTATACTATTACTCATTTATTTCAATATGGCCAGAAAGGAGGAGATTAAGATAAACAGGTCAGTCCCTCTTGAGGAAATACAGATCAGGATAAGGTCAATGGAAAAGGATGTGAGGATTCTGAAGAGACTGTATTTCATAAAATACAGGTATCAGGGATCTTCAGTTGCCGAAGCCTCAAAAAACGTTGGAGTCACAAAGATGGTCGGGTACTACTGGCAACAATCATGGAACAAGCAAGGGTTTAACGGTCTCACACCAAGATTTGCTGGAGGTAAGCCGTCCAGGATGTCGGATGAACAGAAGACAGAACTCAGATCGATCCTGGAGAAGAGGGACGATTGGACAACCGAAGAAGTGAGGAAGATGATCAAGGGCAGATTCGGTGTGGAATACGGCATAAAGCACGTGAGGAAGTTACTGAAGAAGTTGAAAATGCACTACTCAAAGCCGTATCAACACGACTATCGCAGACCAAGAAATGCAGAGGAAATTCTAAAAAAAACTTAGGGCATCCTGACGTCGATCAGGAGACCATAGGCTTTCTAGATGAGTCTTCTCCTCGAACCACATCCAATATGGTGAGAATGTGGTCATTCTTCAAGCCTACCAAGTACAAGAAGACCGATAACTACAAAGCGAACTGCTTTGGATTCTATTCAATAAACGGCAACAGCACGGTCGACTTCATGGATCAATCAAAGCAGGGAAATGTCTGTATCTTCCTCGACAAGATAAGAATGGCTAATCCAAACAGAAGAATAACCGTGATACTGGACAACTTCGCATCCCACAGGTCTCTAGCAGTGAGAAGGAAAGCAGAGGAACTCAGCATAAGGCTTGTATTCCTTCCACCATATTCTCCGGATCTGAATCCCATTGAGTTTCTGTGGAAGAGCATAAAGAGAATCGTGTCAAGAACTTTCGTCATGTCTGAATGGCACTTGAAGAGAGTGATAGAAAGCGCATTCCTGGGTATATTATCATTCAATTCCTATGCAGCAGGATGGATAAGAATGTTCATCCCTAATAGACTACAATAAGTATAGAAGGTTGGGCGTTTAAGTATAAACGACAGAAATCGGAATAAAACGACAAAAAATTTTCCCCGATGGATCGAGTCGTCTTTTTGATTATTTCCAAAGTTACTTTTTTGAGGACCAAAAACTAATAAGTGCTCCCCCCCTTTGACCCTTAGTTTCAGTAAGCTTAGCCGGGATTGACTTTACTACTAAATTTTTCCAAAGGCCTATTTTGAAGAATCTTGCAATAGCAAAGTCAAGACGCCAGTTTCCCACTGTGTTGATAACGGCGATATTTTCATTTGTACCTTCTCCTTCTTCCTATCGCGACAATGAATGCACCAAGAGAAATTAAGCCTAGAAAATAAATAAATGTTGATACACTCCAGGCTATTACCCCCATAAGAACAGAGAAGGAAATTACAATGGAGGCTAAAATCAATCCATATTGTTTGTCGCTAAATCCATCGTCAATGGTCTGTAAATATATCAGTACGATAATATATATTATAGTTACCGCAATCCCCTCACCAAACTGAACCGAATTCAACATGATTTCATCCATAAAAAAGAAAAATGAACGATATAAAATTAACCTGTCTTTGTGTCAAGCAAGAAACCGTTATCTATGAAGTTATTTGGGCTCGTCAGTACTAGGTCATACACAATCGTATGGTCAGTCTCCAATGCGACACTCCAAACCTGAGTCCAAGAATTGTTCAAAGGATTAAAAATACTATCCCCTGCAGTTAAGTTTTCAGGGTTCTTTAGCCATCCTATAAACGTCGAATTCATAATGTATAATGGCTGATCAGTTGGAGTTAACAACAGAGTTCCATTATTTACGTTTATAACGTTCGAAACTTCAGTCTTGTTGTTAAAGAGCACTCTCTCCTTTACAAGTGACCCACTTAAAAAGTTGAACCCTTCTACAGAATCCCCTGTCTTGATATCTTGCACTGGAACATATCCGTCTGGAGTTAGAATTGGGCTACCTTTTGCAACGCAACCTCCTCCCCCACTGTTTTGATTAGCTACAGTTAGATAAGTGTATGTATAATTCCACGACCCTGAATGTGGATAGTACGCGGCAGAAAATAGAGTCAACGAATAGCTTTGACCGGCATCGATCTCTCCATATGGTATTGACCACTGAAGGGCCAGCTGGGCTAGAGCAGCATACTGATAAGCGAGATAGGGCTGGGTTTTTACATCATACGTGTCAAAGAATTCTTTCGTCCCATAGACTGATTGGGCTGACGAGAATTGGCTGTCATAGGATTCTGCGTATTGATTATAGTAATAGAAAGCTGCGGTGACTGCAAGACCTGGTAAAATGTTACCAACATACAAGTCAAGCGCAGCTGCGGCTCCTTCTCCAATTGCCTCATATAAAGGTGGAATTGAAATAGTTGCAGGATTTGTAATATTTACACCAGTTCCGCTGTATCCGCCAACTAGCTGTGCACTTACCTCTAGATTGCTCACATTGTACGGATTAATGCTTTGATTCATATAGGCTCCAAGTTTTATCATTGAAGGTTGA
>JAMCQR010000008.1 GCA_023379555.1 Thermoplasmatota archaeon
ACGTCATCGCTTCCTCCCAGATCGAGGAAATTCTTGGGTTTGAGTCCCTTGAGGGTAAGTCCGTCCAGAGTTGCCATGGTCAAACCTGCCCCGTTTGCAATTACTCCTATGTCTCCTCCCAGTTCAACGAGAGCATAACCCCTCTTGAAAGCAAGCTCTTCCAGTTCGGTCCTTTCTGCAGGATTCTCAGACAGTTCCTTGTGTCTGAAGAGCGAGTCTGAGTCCACTACAACCTTCGCGTCTCCCGCAAGTATCTTTCCATTCTTTAGTACGACGAGTGGATTAATTTCGACGAGTTCGCAGTCATATCCCTCATAAAGAGCATAAATCCTACCAAGCACGTCCTGGAACTGTTTGGATTCCTCAGGTGAAAGTCCCAACTTGAAAGAGACTTCCCTCCCTATAAACGAAGAATACCCCAGAGTTGGATCTATCCAGTACTTTACGATCTTAGAATCCTCAACATCTTCAATTTCCATTCCTCCAGAAGTTGATGCTATAATGACCGGTCTCTTGGTGCTCCTGTCTAAAGTGATTGAGAGATAGTATTCCTTTTCAATTTCCAGTTTCTCCTCAAGGAGAAGACTCCTTACCTTCAGACCCTTGATACTCATCGCAAGGATCTCCTTCCCTTTCGCCTGTAGATCGCCAATGTCTTTTGCGAATTTTATGCCTCCAGCCTTTCCTCTACCACCCGTTAGCACCTGTGCCTTCACGACAACTGGAAACTTGTCCCACTGCAGATCTGACTCGGTGGCTACGTGTTTTCCAGCTGGTATTGAAATCCCAAATTTCTTAAAGAGTTCCTTTGCCTGATATTCATAGAGGTTCATCTGATATCCACAGGAAATGGATGAATATTATTTATGAATTGTCATTTTGGTGTTCTTTGTACAAGCTTTTCGTTTATCTCCAATCTCTCCAGTCCGTTTTTAATAGCTCTAGCTGCCTCGGGTACATCTGCCGATTTGAGGAATGCGTCCACGCTTTCCCTGTTCCCTATACCGGCTCGAGAAATGAGCTCCTCGACGTACCTAGATACAGTACTGCTTCCAACAAAAATCTCCCTTACCCCGTTCAGGTGAGTGGAGGTCCAGCTCCAGAGATCCTTCCTGTAGTTCTTATTCGAAATGGCTTCAAACATTGAATAGATGAAGTTTCCCCTGTATTCAGGTTTCGAAATAACGAAATCGAAGAACTGGGTGACTTCTTCGTTCTTTGGAAGATGGGTCATCGCGTGCATTACCCGGATCACTTCCATGTCATTCTCCGGAGCCTTGAGCATGTTCCAGAGTGCTTCCTTGTTGTATTCTTCAATCGATGCGGATAGCAGAACAGCCGTCCTCTCTTCTGCGGTAAGACTGTTGTATTCTCCCACCTTCACCTTCTCTGTAGATCTGAATTCTTTGTCATTGAGTGCAAGCCCAGTTAAGATGCTCTCCAGGACCACTTTAGAGTTCTCGTCCGGCGAGTCCTTGAATGCGCTCAACTTGCTTCTGAAGTAGCCAACCGCCATATTATTCAGTCCATCGGAATCGAGGATCTCCGCGAGTGAAGAGAATATCTCCACCAGTCTCATGACTATGCTGTACTCGTTCCTCTCCTTGATCTTGTCCACCATTCCTACGAACTGCTGCATATCGATTCTTCCAGAGAGGAGAAATGCGTAATAGTCGTCTATGAGTTTCATGACAAATTCAGAGGACGATTCTTGGGTGAGCATTTTATCCAGTAAGTTTCCTTCCAGGAGCAATCTATAGTAGCCCTCTCCGTTGGAATTAATAAGTAGTTTTTCTGCACCCTTGATCTTCGTCTGTTTCTTCTTTAGGAGTATTTTTCTCTTCTTTCCGTCTCTCTCCAGGAAGATCGGTATCTGCCAGACATACGAGTCATCATTGGGCAGGTATGAGAACTTCTGCTGACTCATTTTCAATTCCCCATTCTCTTCCTTTACAATTACCAGAGGAAATCCAGCCTTCTCCAGCCATGACTTCATGAGGCTACTGACATCGACCCTGCTGGCATTTGTGAGGGATGACCATAGATCCTCTCCAGACGCATTGGAATATTCATGCCCTTTGAGGTACTGATAGATACCCTCCCTGTACTTCCCTTCCCCTATGAACTGTTCTGTCATCCTGAGGATCGATGCACCCTTTCCATAACTGATGTCATCAAAGATTTCTGAAATTTCATACGGATCCTTGACTTCTACCCTGATTGGATGCGTGGTGAGCAGACCGTCTTTTCTCATGGATGGTAGTGTCTCCTCTCTCTGGAAATCCTCCCAGAGGTTCCAGTCCTTATGAACTTTAGCAAGTATCTTGTAGCCAACGAACGTTGCAAAAGATTCATTGAGCCATAGGTCATCCCACCACTTCATTGTTACAAGGTCCCCAAACCACTGATGGGCAAATTCGTGTGAGACCACGTAAGCTACTTGTTTCTTGAACCTGAAACTGGTAGAGTTGTTTACAAGGAGTGCGATTTCCCTGAACGTAATGGCCCCCCAGTTCTCCATTGCTCCGGCGCCGAATTGTGGAAGCGCAACGAGATGCATCTTAGGCAGCGGGAAAGGAATCTTGTAGTAGGCCTCATATTTGGTGAAGAGTTTGCTGAGGAGATTTAGAGAAAATTTTCCCTCTCTTGCCTTTCCGGGAGAAGTTGCAAGATAAAGGAATCTGTCCTTGTTCTTCCTAGATATTGTCTGGAATTTTCCTATTCCCAGGTAGAATAAGTAGGTAGACATCGATGGCGTTTCATCGAACACAAAGTGAGCACGTCCGTTTCCAACTTCCTTGCTTAGATGGCGAGTGTTGAAAATAACCTCAACCTCTTCATCAACGGTTACCTCTACCTTGAACTTGGCTTTGGTTGCAGGTTCATCAAAGCACGGAAAGACAGACCTTGCCCCTGTCGGCTCCATCTGGGTTGTAATAATGTGCCCTCCATCGTACTTCGCGTCGTGAATTCCCATCAGCGAAGTTTCCGATACTGCTCCAGAAAATGTAATCTTGAGCTCGCTCCCCTCAGTGGGTCCTACAACGAGTTTCTTATTACTAACGCTGAATAGGACGTCGGCTCCATTCATCTTTACTGTACCTACAGTTAAGTTCTCAATGTCCAATTCAACTTGCCCTGAGAATTTTCCATTAACGGTTTCGACACACTCATATTTCAGTTCCTTGAATTTAAAATTAAAATTTAGCTCATACCTTTCTAGACTGTACATCAGGCTCTTATCATTACAAATGGTATAATTGTTTTCCAAAAAATGATTTGAAAAAGATAACTATTTCTTGGTTCAAAAAAATAAGAAAAAAAATAAAGACGGCTTTACTCTACTTTTTTGTCGTTCTGTTTCGTACCATTAATGCCGTTGCACCTACAGCTACGAGGATCACTATGCCCACAACAACGACATCAATTGAATTCAGGCCCGCTGAAGTCGGTGCTGCGGCACTTGAAACCACCAACTCGTTTGCTGAACTTGGCTTTGCATTCCCATTTGTAGTTATGGTCGCGCTAGGATCCGTCTTCAGTTTTATGGTGTAGTTTGATCCGTTATAGGACATAGAAGCGTTAAGAGTATAGTTGCTTGTTGCATTGTAGAAGAATGTTGTACTGTTGGTAGAGCTATCATATACCCTAGCCCACTGATTGAGTGGCACGGAGAATACGTGGAAATTTATCGTATTGAATCCAATGACATTAGAACCGAACCCACCGTCCTGGAAGACCGATCCGAATTGCAAGTAGTTGTTGGAGTGATCACCCTCGCCAAAACTGCCAAAGTCGCCTAGCTGATTGACATCCATGTTCATATTGACTTCCGTCTGCGTCATTGTCATGTTATGAGATGGATAGTGAACCCTGAGATTGCCACGGAAGTCGCTCGAGAGGACTCCCTGGACACCAAAGGCTCTCCACGACATGTCAATTATAGTTGAGTTGTTTCCGACCTTCTTGGTGATGTTGGATATCTTGAGATTTATTGTCAAGTTCCTGAATACTGTAAGGTTGGTCGAATTTGCAAATACATGGAGCTGGTAATTCAGTGTAGCATTTACGACGTGTACTAAGGGAAGGATTGTGGTATTTGTGGTTGAGTTAGACGTACCGTTAGTGGTGGAATTGGTGGTAGAATTAGTGTTGTCCGTTGAATTAGAGGAGTCGTTGACCTCGTTAGGATCCATTGCGGGATGATTGTCGTGGTTCGATTCCTGTGCGTTGTTGTTAATGTCTTCACCCAGCGACTGCATGCCGCTAGAGTTGAGATAAGATGTTGCGTTCAACCATATCACCACGCCATTAAGCTGCTGCGATGCCGAGCTGTTGTTGGGGTAGGTATAGTACATTACGTAGTTGCTTGTAGCATTTACGTATCCCTCGTTGGTCTTGGTATTGATGGTGGCGTGGATTGTCGTGGCCGAGCTCAAAGGAACTGCCATGAGGATGGCAATCACCACCAAGGCGGCTATTAGTACTTTTCTCATAAGACAAAGACCGGTGCTTATATTAACTATTTATTGGTACAAGATTCGAAAAGTAGTACAAATTTCTACTTCTACGGGTACCTCTCAACTGACTTGATCTCAAGCTGGGATTCTTGGAATTCCTGCTCCTTGATCTTCCCGATCGACCTGAAGAATGAGTCCAAACTGCTCTTCTCGAAGATCATTGTAACTTTGGACTTCTCGCCAGAGACTTCAATAGAATAGTTAAAAGGAAGGTCCACGTCTGAGAATTTGTAAGGATCGATGAGTATTCCTTGTTCTGGCACAACGGCACGGAAGACCTTCAAACCAGATTCGTTCTTATGGATGAGTTCAAACTCCTTGGCCTGAGCTTTTAGCGTGCTTTCCCACTCTGGGAAATCACTTTCGATTTCATAGAACACATCGAGGAAGCCAGCTCGATCGACGCTTCTGACGGAGACTCTCACCTTGAAATTTCTGTTTGCTCTAGCGTACTTCTGAGTGAAAGAATTGGTGGGAAGGACATAGAAAACGAGCTTCTTCATTTCCCACCCCTTCTCGTTTTCAAGCAACCATTCTTTGTCGTTTCTCACCGGGCCCAGGTAATCTATGCTGAAGAAATCCCTCTTTTCAGAATCCTTGAACACAATTCTCTGGAGTTCAGCTGAAGATGTGAAGAACTTGATCCTGAGTATTATGTCACCGTCGGACACAAATATCGGAACGTCAATTAGAGCATTCTTAACAGATAGGAGCGAGTCAATCATTTCACACACGTAGCACTCTTCTCCGACCTCAATCGAAATTCCCGCTTTCCTGTCCACGAAGTCGTACCCTTTAGTCCTGATCGCTTTCCTCAGCTCGTCCATTGCCTTGCCTTCCCTGAGGTATGTAACCACTGCCTCGGTCTTCTGTCCCTTCTTGTAATAGTTCAGGAAACCGTTGAACCCGTAAACCCTTGAAAAATAACTTATTGGTGATCTCATGTCCTGGAATCTAACTACCATCTCGCTGTCGAATTCAACCATATAAACCGTCAGGGATTCCCTCATTTAATATTTTTTGTATTTATTAAACTCTTCATATCTTGCACGAAAACGTCTCAAAATCCGTCTTTTACTAGATGATTAAGGTATATTAAGTTGATGAAGTTACTAATCATTAAGTTTATAACCTTTTTTGTACTTACATGCAAGTCAAGTGACTCAGTATGACACTAGTAGAACAATCTTTCATTGATGGACCTATTACCGTTGACCTAATGGCAAGGGCAATATCTAATGGGATGAGCAGGCAGAGCAAACGAATGAGTGAGCAGGAAGCTTATGACATAGCGTTCCACGTTCTGAACTTCTTTGGTTATAGCAGGTACGTCATAGACAACATGCTTGAGCCAGAGGACAGGGATGCTTTTTATATGTTGGAGGACCTGGGCATATTGGACACAGAAAGAGAGGAAACGACACTCTTCGACGGAAGGGAGTGGAGGATTCACTACTGGTTGATCAGACCTGAAAATGTGAGAAAGCTTGCCTTCAATAATGGAACAAAACCGGAAGATCCTATCGCGAATGAAACGATGATTTATGACGGGCTCCCTGAAGACATCTGGAGAATGAAAGTTTAGATTGAGATGCACGTAGCCGTCATTGATTTTGACAAGTGCCACTTCAAGAAATGTAAACAGGAGTGTCAATATTACTGTCCTCCTGTGAGGAATGACATAATGGCTGTCGATTTTATGGAGAGTGGCTATCCTCAGATTCATGAGGATCTCTGCATCGGTTGTGGAATTTGCGCCCATAGGTGTCCCTATGAAGCGATAAAGATAATAGGGGTTCCAGAGAGGGAAAACGGTAAAGAAGTTCACAGGTACGGAACAAATGGATTTGTACTTTATGGGCTCCCATCGCTTGAGGTGAAGGGAGTTACTGGAATTCTGGGTCAAAATGGAACAGGGAAGTCGACTATACTCAATATCCTGAATGGAACTCTTGTACCAAACTTCGCGAATGAAGAAGGAAACAAGGAAAAGGTCCTGGAGAAGTACAAGGGAACTTACCTTGGAGACTATATGGAAAAGGTCTATTCCGACAAGATCAAAATTTCTTTGAAACCCCAATACGTGGATTCCATATCAAAACACTTTAAGGGAAAAGTCAGCGGACTTCTGAACCAATACGGGGAGGATGCGAAAATGATGCTCGACAATATGGGGGTAGAAGGGATCTTTGAAAAGGACGTCAAATATCTTTCTGGAGGAGAGCTGCAACAGATGGCAATTGCGGCTGCATTATTGAAGCGCGCAGACCTTTACTTCTTTGATGAACCATCTTCATATCTCGATATTTCTCAGAGACTGAAGGTCGCGGGAATTCTGAGAAAACTCTCGGAAACGAGCAAAGTCATAGTTGTTGAACATGATCTCGCAATTCTTGACTTCATGACCGACTACATTTACCTTACTTACGGGGAACCAAGGGGCTATGGAATAGTCAGCAACTCCTATTCCACGAGACAGGCTATTAACACTTACCTGGAGGGTTACATCAAGCAGGAGAACATGAAGTTCAGGGAATATGAAATCAAGTTCTCAAAACGACCGCCGGAGATTGACAGGAGTCTGGTCCCTTTTATTTCTTGGACCCCGCTAACCAAGGGATTCGATAACTTCCAATTGAGTACGGACTCTGGAGAATTGAGACACGGCCAGGTTGTTGGGGTTATTGGTCCAAATTCGACGGGGAAATCAACTTTTGTGAAGATGATGGCAGGAGAGATATTACCAGACAGCGGATCAATCGTCAATTCGGTCAAAACATCATTCAAACCTCAGAGCCCCGAATCAGATTTCCAAATCCCCATGCTGGAGTTCCTTGAAAATAACCTCGGAGATAGGGTCTCTGAAAACCAATTCAAGAACGAAGTCCTGAGACCTCTCAACCTAGAGAGCCTTGGAGATACCCTTGTCTCAGAGCTGTCCGGTGGAGATCTTCAAAAGGTCTATATTGCTAAGACTTTAGGCAAAGAAGCAGACGTTTACATCCTTGACGAACCGTCTGCATACCTGGATGCTGATCAAAGAATGATCGTGGCCAGGATGATCAAGAGATTTGCAGAAAACAACAAGAATGCCGTAATGATAGTAGATCACGACATTTACTTCATTGATTTGATATCGACGTCACTGATTGTTTTCAGTGGAGAAGGGGGCAAAAATGGAAAGTCGTATGGTCCACTGAATCTTAAGGACGGAATGAATCTTTTCTTGAAGAACCTTGGAATCACTTTCAGGCGGGACGAAAATACACAGAGACCTAGGATAAACAAAACAGACTCGAAACTCGATACCGAGCAGAAAAGGGTCGGAGAATACTACTATTATTGATGGGAGAGGTGTCTCTTCCATATTTAGGCGGATGCATTTATCATCAAAAATTAAAGAAATATTATTAGCCATCATTGTTTTGCGAAATAGGTGATTAATTGCCAAAGAAAGTAGCGGCGGTGGCCGGTGGATTGACTTATTTTTCAAAGGCGAGGAAGGACAAGACCCAGGAAGAACTTGTGGCTGAGGCCGCAAGAATGGCCTTGTTTGAAAACGACATCAATCTTGCAAAAGATGATATCGATGGGACCATAGTGTCTTACTTCTCAGATCATTTTGAGGATCAGTTGCTCTTCGGATCTATAATCCAGGATTATCTAGGGTTCAACCCCAAACCTTCAGTCAGAATAGAGGGGGGAGGAGCTACAGGTGGCTTAGCTGTAAGGGATGCGTATGCCCACGTTGCTTCGGGCCTATTGGACGTTGCAATGGTAATCGGCTTTGAAAAGATGTCCGAGGTAAACACGGCGAAAGGGAACGAGTTCATAGCACTCGCCTCTGATACGGACTGGGACTTCCCTATTGGAGGATTCTACAGCGGTTACTACGCACTGATGGCCAGGAGGCACATGGAAGAGTTCGGTACTACAGAAGAGCAAATGGCCATGGTCGCTGTGAAAAATAGAAATAACGCCCAACACAACAAGTTTGCCCAGACAAACCCCAATATGAATCCTTTCGCAATGAAGGACGGTGGGAAGATAACGGTGGACGATGTGTTAAAATCCCCCTATGTGTCCTATCCATTGAAGAGGCTAGATATTTGTCTTATGAGTGATGGAGCAGCGGTCCTCATACTCGCGTCGGAAGAGAAGGCAAAGAAGATAACTGACACACCAGTCTGGATCACAGGAACTGGCGCTGGAACAGATGCCATGAGGGCTGGAGATAGGCCAAGGACTGTCGGAGGAGTCCCAATGTTGCCCCACGAGAAGAAAGAATGGTACAGGAAATTGGAATATCCTGGCGTTCACTCATTCAGGGCTGGCAGGGAATCTGCAAGACAAGCTTACAAGATGGCAAACATAACGAATCCTCTAAAGCAGCTGGATGTCATAGAACTCCACGATGCTTATACCAGCAGCGAGATTCAGACTTATGAAGATCTGGGTCTGACAAAATATGGGCAAGGTGGTAAATTGGTGGAGGAGGGAGTGACAGCTATTGACGGAGATTTGCCTGTTAACCCATCTGGTGGACTCATAGGAGCCATGCACGCCGTGGGTGGAACTGGCGTGATGCAGGCGGTCGAAATGTTGTGGCAACTACAGGGGGTCTCTGGTAAATTCCACGGATCTGACAAGACTCAGGTCAAGAATGCGGAGAGGGGTTTGATACATTCCCACGCTGGAACTGGTACATATGTTACCGCAACTATAATGGAGAGGTGAAAATATGACAGAAGTTTATTCTATCGACCCGTTGATAATAAAGACACCCTATGAAATTACATACAAACATTCGTACGGTAAGACAAGCAAATTTTTCACGTCCCTTTCTTCAGGTAAGTTGATGACAACTAGGTGCGAACACTGCAAGGTCACCTTCCTGCCTCCAAGAGCAGACTGTCCAAATTGCTTGAGGGAGACCAAGTGGGTTGAAATTTCTGGAAAGGGTACTATCCATACCGTTACGACTCTTTATTTCTCTGGTGAGAGATTCCTTAAAGATCTTCCATTCCAACTCGTTTACGTGGACTTGGAAGGCGTTAATACACTCTTTCTTACGAGGTTGAAGACAAAAGACATGAAGAAAGTCAAAGTTGGGATGAAGATCAGAATGAGGATATCGAAAGAGTTAGAATGGAGATCTTCTGATGTCTGGGCAGAACCTGATGAATAGGTTCAGAATCTATTGACTCTACTTGGGACCAGTTGGCCTGTCTTGAGAGTTAGTAGTATTCTTTAATTTTTTTTATTATTACTCGGACTAAGACAATCAATTTATCAGCAGAGCCCTAGTACTTGTAGAAACCCTCTCCTGTTTTCCTTCCGAGTTTACCTGCCTCCACCATCTTTCTAAGTATTGGCGCCACCCTGAACTTTGGATCCTTAAAGGCATCGAACATAACATCCATTATGTTAACGACTGTATCCAGTCCTATCAAGTCTCCGAGTGTTAGGGGACCCATTGGGAAGTTACCTCCTAATTTCAAAGCCTTATCAATATCTTCCTTTGAGGCAAGACCCTCTGAGAACTCGAATGCTCCCTCGTTAACCAGCAACCCTATCACCCTTGTCGTAACGAATCCTGGAGAATCGTTGACTACAACGAACTCTTTTCCAACGCTCTTGGAGAATTCGATTGCCTTCTCAATTGACTCTTTTGATGTCTTTACACCTTTTATTAATTCTATCAGATTCATTAACGGGACAGGGTTAAAGAAGTGAATACCGAGGAATCTGGAAGGGTCCTTTAGGCTTGCTCCAAGGGCAGTGATGCTTATCGAGGATGTGTTCGACGCGATGATTGCGTTTGGAGAGACTATCACTTCAATCTTCTTGAAAAATTCAACTTTTTCCTTGTAATTCTCGATAACTGCCTCTATGACAATATCACAGCCTGAGAAAGATTTTAGGTCGTCCGTGTAAACTATCCTCGACAGAATTTTACCTCTGTCTTGGTTGACAATTTTCTTTTCTATCAACTTATCAAGGCTCCTTCCGATCGAAACAACAGCCCTGTCGAAGAATGTCTTGTTCACGTCAGTAACTACAACGTCATGACCAGAAGTTGCCGCAAGTTGTGCTATGCCTGAACCCATAATTCCCAATCCAGCTACTCCCACCTTCATTTAGACCGCCTCGAGTGCCATGGAATAAGCGCCACCTCCACCGTGGCAAATGGTGGCAATTCCCCTCCCCAGCTTTAGATCTTCCAGTTCCCTCAGAAGAGTTATAACGATTCTTGCACCAGATGCGCCTAAAGGATGACCTAACGCAATCGCACCTCCTCTGATGTTGAACTTCTTCCAGTCAATTCCAAGGCCGTCCCTAACAGCTATAGAAGCGACTGAAAACGCTTCGTTGTGCTCGACCAGGTCGAAGTCGGCAATTCTCATTCCGATTCTCTTCAACAGGTTTTTAACAGAAGGCACGGGGACATAGGGGAAATCGAATGGGTCCATTGAAGTGGTGTCGAACCCGATTATTCTTGCCTTCTTTTCGAGCGAATTTTGGTTGATGAAATCTGAATTTGCTAGGACAAGAGCAGCAGCTCCGTCGGTCAGTTGTGATGAGTTTCCTGGAGTAAGCACTCCATCGGGACTGAAAGATGGTTTCAATCCTGCCAGCATTTCCTTATTCGTTTCTCTTATTCCCTCGTCAATATCGAATCCCTTGATTGGGGTAATTTCTTTCTTGAAATAGCCGTTTCGAGTTGATTCGGAAGCCCTCTTATAACTTTCGACGGCGAATTCATCCGCCATCTCCCTGGTGACCTGATGGTTCTTTGCCCACTCGTCGGCTATCGCTCCCATGTGCTTATTGTATTTGAAGTCCCAGAGACCATCTTTTATCATAGAATCCATGACTGGCCTGGAAGCACTTATCCCCTTGTTTTCTCTTCTGAAACTTGAGTCCAGCAGGAAGGGTGCGTTGCTCATGCTTTCCATTCCACCGACAACCATTACGTCCCGCTGTCCAGCCTTGATTTGATAGTACGCATTGGCGATCGAAAGCATTCCTGATGCACAGACCATGTTTACAGTCGACCCGGAGACTTCAACGGGTATTCCCGCAGCAATCGCTGCCTGTCTTGCCGGATCCTGGCCCAGACCTGCCTCGATCACATTCCCCATTACAACTTCTTGTACCTTGGAAGGTTGTACGCCTGCATCTAGAAGGGCGGCTTTAATCGCTGAAGTGCCCAGTTCTATTGCACTATATCCTGCTAGTGCTCTCCCATATTTCCCTAAGGGAGTCCTCATTCCACCAATTATGAAAACGTCTACCATTTTAGGTCCCTCTTACCGAACCGGCAATATCGTCCACTTCGCGAAATGAACGATAGTTCTCGAAAATGGATATAATAAATCGCAATTGAATCGATTCGTGATTTACTATTCAAATAAAAGCATTTAGAGCTTCCCAAATCGACCTTCTTCTGAAGTGCTCACTTTTGATGAATAAGTTTTGTTTTTTTTAGTATATGCAACTTACAGGCGCCAACCTGATCCTGATGAATTCACGGAACAATTTAGTTCTAACAAAAATTATTAGGTTCTTTACAAAAAGGCAATTATCAATGACCTTTACAATGCCGATGTAAATGAATCGTTCAATATCGCAAGAAGAAATAGCATTGGTCAATTCAACACAGACAGGGAATGTGTTGAAGGGCAGCACTGATACGCCCCAGAGGTGCAACTCTATGAACAAAAGTGACACCGAACCAAGAGGACCCCCAGAGAATTTATTCGTGGGAGGATGCCAGGATTGAGTTGTTTCCAATATTTCTTATCAGGATAGTTTAGTTGTGTATCGCAAGACAGTTAGTGATGTTTATAAGTGGAAAAAGTATGCAAGCTCGTGAGATTCCTCGAACTTGCAGAAACACTTGATAAAATCGAAAGCACCACGAAACGTCTTGAAATTGTGGATCTGATTTCAGGGTTGCTCAAGAAAACGGAAGAAGAGGATATAAAGGAGACTGTTTTTCTTCTGCAAGGGAAGGTAGCTCCGGATTACGAAGGCATAGAGTTAGGTATTGCAGAGAAGATTGCTATAAGGGCTTTAGCTTCGTTAAGCGGATTGCGCGAGGCTGTCATAGATACCGAACTGATCAAGAAAGGCGATCTCGGAAAGATAGGGGAAGAGGTACTTAAAAGCAAGAGTCAAGCGACTCTATTTACGGAGAGTCTCATGGTCAGAAAGGTATACGGATCCCTTCTTAGAGTTTCGAAAGAGAGTGGAGATGGATCTCAGAATAGGAAACTCCAGATCTTGCTAGACCTTCTGCACAACGCAGAGCCCCTGGAAGTAAGGTACATTCTGAGAATAGTCACGGGTAAGATGAGGATAGGCGTTGCAGATATGACTATAGTCGATGCAATCGCACTGGCGTATGGTTCCAAGGAAAAGAGTGACATGGTCGAACACGCTTACAATATAATGCCAAACCTTCCCGAACTTGCATACAGGGCAATGGAAGGGGGTATAGACTCACTCTCCACCATCAGGATCACCCCTGGAATTCCCATAAGGTCGATGCTGGCGGAAAGACTACCCTCGCTCAGGGAAATATTTGATAGAATGGAAGGAAAGTTTGCCATTGAATACAAATACGATGGACTCCGGGTTCAAGTCCACAAGACTGGCGAAGGAGTCGAGCTGTTTTCCAGGAGAATGGAAAAGATAACGGCACAATTCCCTGATATTGTAAAGGAAGTGAAGGAGAACGTGAAGGCTGAGAATGCCATTCTGGATGGAGAGGCCGTTCCCTTCAATCTCCAGACAAACGAGATGCTCCCGTTTCAGGAGATCTCGAGGAGGAGAGGAAGAAAAAACGACCTTAATGAAACCATAGAAAGGATCCCGGTCGTTCTTTTCCTTTTTGATGCAATGATGCTTAATGGAAAGAGCATGATGAATATTCCGTACGCAGAAAGAAGAGTCAAACTTACTAACGCCATTCGTGAAAACGAAAAGTTAAGAATCGCAAAGAGCCGGGTAGTGACGGATGTCGAGTCAGCTGACAAGTTTTTCAACGAAGCCCTTGAAACTGGCTGTGAGGGGATTATGGCAAAGAACATTGAGGATAAATCAATTTACAAACCTGGTGCGAGAGAATTCCTATGGATAAAGTACAAACGGGAATATCAGCTCGAAATGGAAGATACGGCAGATCTGGTAGTCGTTGGTGCTTTCGGTGGACAGGGGAGAAGGAGTGGCGGTTATGGAGCTCTGCTCATGGCCGTGTACTCAAAAGAGGATGACAAGTTCAAGACGATATGTAAGCTAGGTTCGGGTTTTTCTGACGAGCAGCTCGATAACTTGCCCAGAATGTTGCAA
The DNA here is from genome assembly GCA_023379555.1 of Thermoplasmatota archaeon. Next base: position 13,878 of record JAMCQR010000008.1, read on the forward strand.
CCGTATCTAATCAAGAAAAGGGATCAAAGGGTAGAGAGCAATATCAATGCAGATTTTTGGTTTTCCCCATCACTGATGCTGGAGGTGAAGGGTGCAGAAATTACGCTGTCACCAACACACACTTGTTGTCAAGATATTGTAAGGAAGGGGGCAGGACTCGCAATCAGGTTTCCCCGGTTTACCGGAAAGTGGCGAACTGACAAGAGGATAGATGAAGCGACAAACGAACTGGAGATTCTTGAAATGTACCACTCTCAGCGAAAGAAGATTCTTGCTGACAATGCCTAAATTTTTATCTGTCGCCGTCATCTGCTTCGATGGCTTCGATATCGACGAAGATAGGTCGCTTCTCACTTGAGAACCCCGTTATCCTGGCCAGCGGAATTCTAGATGAAACTTCCGGCTCGATACTTCGCTCTCTCAAGTCAGGTGCAGGAGCTGCAGTCACCAAATCAATAGGTACAGAGGAGAGAAAGGGGTACCAGACCCCAGTCATTTCGGAAATAGGCACTGGGCTACTAAATGCGGTTGGCTTGTCCAACCCAGGCATAGATAATTTCGTGGAAGAGTACCGTAATTTTCCAGAAAAGAAGAGAACGATTGTTTCAATATTTGGCGGCAAGGTCGAGGAATTTGTTTCACTTGCCAGAAAAGTAGAGGGAATTGGGTTTGACAAGGTTGAATTAAACCTATCCTGCCCTCACGTGAAGGGAGTAGGATCTGAAGTTGGCCAGGATCTGGGTATGGTGGAAGAGATAATATCAGAAATCAGTGGCAAGACCAATCTTCAAATTTGGGCAAAACTGACTCCAAATGTCACCGATCTTATCTCTCTTGCAAAGGCGTCAGAAAAGGCAGATGCATACGTTCTCATCAACACCCTGAGAGCTACAGGCGTCGAAATATACTCCAGGAAGTTTGTGCTTTCTAACACTGTCGGTGGTTACTCTGGACCTGGGGTAAAACCTGTTGCCCTAAGAGCAGTCTATGACGTGTATAAGGAAACTGGGAAAGACATCATCGGTGTTGGAGGAATCACTACCTGGCAAGATGCGATTGAATTCTTCTTGCTTGGGGCAAAAGCAATACAGGTAGGTACAGCTATACTCTATGAAGATTACCCGATATTCAACAAGATTAATTCGGGAATCCGCGACTACCTTGATAAAGAAGGATTTTCAAAACTGGATGATTTAGTGGGGGTGATGGTGGGTGATGCTGCATTCAAGAATCATTGAATTGAACAAAGAGAATAAAGACGTTTTCACTCTTAAGTTCGATTCAACCATAGCTGCTATGCCTGGTCAGTTTATAATGATCTGGGCACCTGGCGGTAAGGAAATACCAATGTCACTTTCTGATACTTCCAACCCTCCAACAATCACGTTTAGAACCTTTGGAGAAACCACCAAAACAATTGCAAAGCTCAAAGTTGGCGACAGGTTCTTCTACCGCGGACCATACGGCAATTCGTATCCCGTTCCAACTGGAAGGGTTGCATACGTTGCTGGTGGAACTGGTCTAGCATCTATCAACGCTATGTTGCTGAAGTATAGAGGAGATGTCTACGTTGGTGCTAGAACGAAAGAGGATCTGTTTCTCCTGAGGAATGACTTCAAGATAGCTACTGACGACGGCTCCGCAGGATTCAAGGGAACGGTCATTGACCTGTTCCTTCCCCACGTGAATGAATACGATTACATTTTTGTCTGCGGTCCAGAGCCTATGGTAAAGACTATGCTGGACCGGATTGACAGGAAGATAAAGGCTAAAGTCTACATTTCCCTGGAGCGGCTCATGAAATGCGGCGTTGGAATCTGCGACAGTTGCAGTATAAACGGAGTCCGAGTCTGCAAGGATGGAACAGTATTCAGCATGGAAGAAGTTCTGAGTTTGTCTGAGTTTGGGGTCTATAAGAGGAATGAGGCAGGGAAAATAGAATTCTTTGTTAACGGCAAAAGGTGATCCTCTGATTTACCTTTCGGATTATCCGTACCTGCAACTGGTCCTTTTGGTCTTGCTCGTTAATGCAGGATATGAAGATTTCAAGAGGAGAAAGATAAACACCCTCCCCTTCCTTGCCATCAACATCGTGTTGATTTTGTATTATGCTTTCACGGATGCATGGATTTTGGTTTTCTTCGTGCCCATACTCGGTGAATACTTTCTCAAAAAATACTCAATCTTGCTATATCCGCTTTTGATTGTTCCGTTCTTTTTCCATTTCTCTTTAATAACCTTAACGTTGGCATATTCGCTCCTACTGATCAAGCTGTTTGAGGTTCTGGTCAAGAATTTTGGTAAAGGAGATGTGAAGGTGCTTCACACGATAGCAGTGACCTTTCCACAGTACCATAATATTCAGACACTCTACTCACTCTTTCCTCCGATGCTTGCCGTAGCCATGATTGCGAGCATCTTAGGAATAGTTGCAGCTGCACAAAGTGGTAGCAAGAGAGAAAGGGCATATTCTGTTAGAAAATTTTCTATCTCTCCCCATCCGGCTTTACCCAGGGGCGACAAGTTCTGGATTGATGGAGACAAACTAGTCTACAAGATTCCATTTGTGACATTCCTGATGGTAGGGTATGCAATCTTGCTTACCCTTTCATTACTCCGATTGGTCTAAGTCTTGCAACTATTCTGGAAATGCCAGCACACTCAACGGATCCAACAACCTGGTCAACGTCCTTGTAAGCCTGAGGGGCTTCTTCTTGAAGCACATACTTAGTTGCCGCCCTCACGTAAATGCCTTGCCTTTCCAAGTTTGAGCTTATACCTTGACTAGTGTACTGTTTCACGGCGCGACTTCTGCTCATTACCCTCCCGGATCCATGACAACTCGATCCGAATGTTTCGTTGAGTGCTTTTGGTTCTCCCACAAGAACATAAGATGCAGTTCCCATAGTTCCCGGGATAAGCACAGGATGTCCCGTCTCCATAAACAGGGCAGGCAACTCCTTCCTTCCTGCCGGAAATGATCTTGTTGCTCCCTTCCTGTGGACAACAACATTCTGGGATTTTCCATCAACTATGTGTTCTTCCACCTTCGCCATGTTGTGAGACACGTCATAGATGACACCCATTTCCATGTCTTCCGGGTCTCTCTTGAACACCCTCCTGAAACTGTCCCTTATCCAGTGAGTGATAACCTGTCTGTTAGAGAAACTGAAATTAGCTGCGGCTCCCATTGCACCCATGTAATCCTGTCCCTCCTTGGAATTAAATGGTGCTGAAGCTAGTTGTCTATCCGGAACTGAGATGTTGTATTTCTTCATCGCCTCCTGCATTATCTCAATGTAGTCTGTGGCAACCTGATGCCCGAATCCCCTCGAACCAGTATGAATCATGATAGTCACCTGTCCTTCAGAGTTCAGTCCAAATTTTCTCGCAAGTTCCAAATCAAATATCTTATCGACGACCTGAATTTCAAGGAAATGATTTCCTGCACCAAGGGATCCTAACTGTGAGAAACCTCTTGCACGTGCCTTCTGTGATACCTTGCTTCTGTCAGAAAATGTGATGGACCCGTTCTCCTCAATCCTCTCGATGTCGCTAGACCAGCCATATCCTTCCTTGACCACGTATTTGACCCCCTCAGAAAGTAGGTCTTCCATCTTGCTTGGGGACAGGTTGACTTTGCCCTCCCTACCGACCCCAGAAGGTACACTCTTGAAAATTTCGTCTACCAGCTCATTTATTCTTGGACTCACTTCGTTGTAATTAAGATTGGAACCTATCAGCTTCACTGAGCAATTTATGTCGAACCCAACAGCTCCTGGGCTAATAATCCCGTCATCCAGATTGAATGCTGCGACCCCCCCTATTGGAAATCCATATCCCAAATGAATATCGGGCATTGCAATTGAAGCTCCAACAATTCCCTGGAGTTTAGCCACATTGATCACCTGGTCAAGTGCCTGATCAGAACCCAAATCCTTGGCGAGATTTTCATTTGTAAATACGATTCCCGGTACCCTCATCCCCTTGTTCTTATCTAATGGAATTTCATACTTACAAGGACCTATTTTATTTAGAGTTACGACCACATTACATCAATGTTATACTGTGTATAATCATTATCGCCTTGCACTGAAACTACCGATGGGACACATTTTATTAGGGCTACCTACTTATCTTAATGCCTTAAATGAAAGCTGTCCTATTCGCCAAGCCGAGCAAAAGGTTGCCAGGGAAACACTTAATGGATTTCTGTGCGGAACCAATGATAAAGAGAATTTTCAGAACATTAGAAAGCACGGGGTTATTTGAGAGGGTCATTATCCTTTCCAAATATGACAATCTAGGAATAGAAGGATGTCAAGTCGAAAAGGATGAGTCAGAAGGCACCTTGATAAATTCTTTAGTCGACTCAATCAATATTCTAGAAGAATTCATTGCCGTTGGTGGTGACATGCCACTGCTGGACGCAGATATTATAAAGAATTTGGTAGGCCACTACCATGGCAGACCAGTTGCCGCAGTAAACTCCGACGGGTTAATCGAACCATTATTTGCCATCTACAACACAAGTATATTCGCTGATTTGCTTGAATTTTCAAAGGAGAACAGGAAAATATTTCCATTTGTAGAAGAAAGGTTTGAGCTGGTGAGAATGAGCCGGGAGCAAAGTGCTAAACTAGTCAATGTAAATACTCTGGAAGAACTTAATAATGCGAGGCTACAAGCAGGATGCTTGAATTTGAATAGATAGTAAGATAACTGTTTATAGCGTCCTGTTATTGTAGAAGAGTGTCTGTTCTAACCGTATGTCCCTACTGTGGGACAGGTTGTCAGATGGTTATTCCGACCCAAGCCTCTGGAGAGAGAGTGATAGGTTATTCCAAGTCTCCAGTAAATGAAGGAAAACTTTGCTTGAAGGGTTATTCCGGTCTTTCATACAATTTCTCCAAGGAAAGGCTGAAGTACCCTCTCATAAAAAGGAATGGAGAATTTGTGAGGGTCAGCTGGGAAGCCGCTCTAACGGAGACATCGAACAGACTGAAGAAAATAATCAAGGAATATGGACCAGATTCGGTGGCTTTTCAATCATCCGCAAAGTGCACCAATGAGGAGAATTATCTGATGCAGAAAATCGCGAGAGTGATTGGGACAAACAATATAGACCACTGTGCTAGAAGTTGCCACAGTCCAACTGCGATGGGACTGATCACAACCCTGGGTGCCGGGGCTGCAACTGGATCAATAAACAGTCTTGATGACTCAAAAACTTACTTCGTCATTGGATCAAACACCACCGAACAACACCCAATAATCGGCACGAGAATCATTAAAGGTAGAAAGAAAGGAAAGAATTTGATAGTGGCTGATCCCCGGAAGACCCAGCTGGCAGAGATAGCATCAATCCACCTTCAGTTCAATCCAGGAACAGATGTCGCACTCCTCAATTCAATCATGCACGTCATTCTTGAAGAGAATCTTGAAGATACAAAATTTATAGAGGAAAGAACAGAGGGATTTAGTGCCCTGAGACAAGAACTCGCAAAGTATTCCCCTGAAATTGTGGAGGGAATCACTGGAATCGAACCAGAGAAGCTAAGAGAAGCGGCCAAGATTATAGCCAAAGAGAAGCCAACTTCAATCCTTTATGCCATGGGTATAACGCAGCATGTTCACGGAACTGAGAATGTGATGTCCATCTCGAACCTCGGCCTGCTCACTGGAAACTTAGGTGTCAGGGGAGGCGGGATTTTTCCGTTAAGGGGCCAGAACAATGTACAAGGGTCCTCTGACATGGGTGCACTTTCAGAGTGGTATCCGGGATACATTCCAGTCAATTCAGACTCTGTTAAGAGATTTGAAATCCTATGGAAAAGGGGTCTGCCAACAAATACAGGGCTCACCCTTTCTGAGATGTTTGATGCAGCTGTGGACGGGAGTTTAAAGGCGATTTACATCATGGGCGAAAATCCGCTGGTAACAGAGGCTGCGATATCAGACGTTGAGAAGGGTATTGAAAACCTTGAACTCCTCATTGTGCAGGATATATTTATGACCCTGACGGCTGGGGTAGCAGACGTAGTTCTACCGGCAACCACTTCTCTCGAAAAAGAAGGCACATTCACTAACACCGAAAGAAGGATCCAAAAAGTGAATGTCATTTACGATAGTCCGGGAGAAGCGATGCCAGATTGGTGGATACTAAATGAGATTGGTAAGAGAGTAGGAGGCTTGGAAAGCTATGATAATCCGAGGAGTATATTCGAAGAGATTCGTAAGGCGATTCCGAACTATTCCGGGGCAACTTATGAAAACATTTATCCCACCGGCAAGCAATGGCCAATCAACAAGGATAATCCTGACGGCACAGAAATACTTCACACAAAGTCATTTCCAATCGGAAAGGGAAAACTAGTTCCAATCCCCTATAGACCACCTGCTGAGGTAACAGATGCAAACTACGACTTCATAATGACTACCGGCAGGAATTATTATCATTTCCACTCCGGCACAATGAGCAGAAGGACAGACGTTCTGGAAAGAGAGTCCCCTGAACCGTACGTTGAAATAAACACCGAGGACGCTAAGAGAATCGGCGCTAGAAATTCCCAGAAAATTACAATCGAGTCTAGGCATGGTTCAATCGAGACCAAGGTGAAGACAACTGACAAAATACCGGCTGGAATAGTTTTCGTTCCTTTTCACTTCGACGAGTCAAGGGTGAACAGGTTGGTGGGAAAGAATCTTGATCCCCTTTCAAAGATTCCGGAGTTCAAGGTGGTAGCTGTGAGGTTAGTGGTTTGAATTACATCCTGTCGAAGTCCGAGATGGAAACTGCTTTCATAGCTATCTCAAGAGACTTCCAAACCTATGGAGCGGTAGAAAGAGATGGAGAGGTGATATTCGACCGGGTAGCAGGATTTGATCAGGTATCAGAAGAGAGATCCAGATATGCCCCCAAGGAATTTCTGATGAAGAGAAATGAAAATGTACTCATCCTCAATGTGGAGAACAAGACAGCCGTTTTTGGAATCAAAAGCTGTGATCTGAAGGGCTTTTACTTGATGGATAAGCAGGTATTCGGTAAGGATCCCTTCTACACTGAGAAGAGAGAAAAGACACTGTTTGCCAACTTTGTGTGCAGCGAACCTTGCAGTGGAGGGTTCTGCTCATCATTTGGAGGACCAGTGCTGGACCAATACGATCTCCAGATACTGAGGGAGGGTGAAAAGTTTCACGTTATGGTCTCTGAAAAGTACGACAGATACTTTGGAGAATTCAAGAAAGAGGCCGGAACTTTCTACAGCGATTTTTCGAACAGATTTAATTCTAAACTCGAACCGCTGCCAGTCGAGGGAATCGAGAGGAGGATCAAGTGGAATTCGGAACTGTGGAAAGAGTATGCTTCGGCTTGTATCTCGTGTGGGGCTTGCAATTTTGAGTGCCCTACGTGCTATTGCTTCGACCTATATGATGACGGAAATGAAAGAAAGAGAGAGTGGGATTCCTGCATTCTTTCTGGTTTCACTTCATCATCTGCGGGGAACATAAGAAAGGATCTAGACGAAAGATTGAGACAGAGGTTTTACCATAAGTTCGTCTACTTCAAGAAATCAAAGGACACGTACCTCTGTACCGGATGCAACAGATGTGTTGAGGATTGCCCGGTCGGAATAGACATAAAGGAGGTGATTACTTACGATTACAACAGAGAATGAATATCGTCCTCGCACCCTGAAAATGTCTAAAATGACGGAAGAAACCCTTGAAGTCTATACGATCGAAATGAATTCGAAAAACGAAGGAAGGGCTGGGCAGTTCTACATGCTTTCAGTGCCAGGGGTGGGAGAAGCTCCTATATCAGTTGCATCTGGATTCGGAAGGAATCTCATTTTCACAATTAGAGATGTAGGGTCGGTAACTTCAAAATTGAAGAACCTTCAGTTCGTTGGAATCAGGGGCCCGTACGGCACAGGATGGCCTTGGAAAGAGTATGACGAGGTTATAGGAGTCGCTGGAGGAATCGGGATTCCGCCAATCAGAAGTCTTTTGGAGGAAATGATGGACTCTGGAAGACAGCAGGACCTGGAAGTAATGTATGGCGCAAGAACGCCTTCAGATTTAGTCTACAAGAAGGAGTTTGGAGACTGGACTAAATCTCTCAACTTTCAAATCACAGTTGACACGGCAAATGCTGAATGGAAGGGCAATGTTGGATTCGTACCAACCCTCTTGAGGAAAGCGCATCTCAGCAAAATGGCGGCCGTATTCGTGATTGGACCGCCCCTGATGATGATGAACACCGTGAAAGAGGCACTCAAACTGGGCTACAGGGAAGATAGGATCTTCATATCGCTAGAGAGGAGAATGGAATGTGGAATAGGTGTTTGTGGGCACTGCAATGTAGGTGAATACTATGTCTGCGAGTCCGGTCCAATCATTAATTACTCTAGAGTAAGGGACGATAAAGAGCTCTTTCTCTAGACCTCTATCTTCAGTTCTTTAAGCACACTTTTCGTTGGTCTGCCGTCCTTTTCGATTCCAACTTCCTCGAGGTATTCCTTTACGAGTGTTTTGTAGTCTACGCTCACATCTCCCGTCGGACCTCTTCCGAGCGGAGGGTTTCCAACCATGCGTCCGTTGGGTGATACCTCCCATGGATTGACTCCTGCCTTGTAATTGAAAAGATGCCTGGCAACTTGAATTCTCTTTCCTGCGTCCATTAGTTCTTCCGCAGTCATATCCCATCCCATTATGGCCTTGAAGAGTCTCAGATATGGATAGCTGTTCGGCCAAACAGCCGTTGAAAATTGACACATACCAGTCGAGTTCATAATCTGCATTCCGAAGACTGACAGTGCCTGCATCTTTCCTTTGCCGGAATACTTGTATCTCTCCACACTCTTTCCTGACCACCCGTCGAACTCAAATGGTAAAGTGAGTTTTCCACCTTCGTCGAATCCTATACCACCTGCGGTGTGTCTTCCGGGAGTTGGGTCAGCTAGATATGTTGTCGCCAAGCTAGGCATTAACTTCGGATCGTGCATAGGTAAGTCCTGTCCGTGAACGTGCATCGCAAACTCTTCGCTTCCCTTTCCGATTTCCTGAGACGCCTTTGCAGCACCGTTGCCTAGTAGAGATGCAATGCCCTCTCCGCTTGCTATAAGTTTGACCATCTTTATCATGGCATCAGCGTCTCCAAAACCTATCTCGAATCCTATGTCTTCCTTTGTCAGAATTCCCTTTTCGAAACACTCATTTGCGTAAGCAATAACAGCACCGGTCGAAATTATGTCCAATCCTTCCACGTTGCACAGTTCAAATGCCATTGCCATGGCATCTAGGTCTGAAATGAGGTTAAGCCCACCAAAGGAACCGGTGCCTTCATATTCCAACCTATGGCCCTCAAGTGGTCCATATTTGGTGTTCCTCTTGACGTGGCCACCGCAAGCAAGTGTGCACTGTGAGCAACCGTATGATCTCAGCTTGTCCTTGGCTATTTCTTTCCCACTTATTTTGGATGCCTTGTCTTCTCCATAATCCACCAGTCCAGCACCGGCCCAGTTCTTAATCGGGGTGTCTCCATTCAGGTGTGCGCCTTCCGTGATATCAGTGGTCCCATACAGCTGCCACGGTTTGGCAAGCTCAATGTTCTTAGAAAACTGTATCTGGATGTCTCTGTTTGTAATTCTGAGCATCTCGGGGTCAAACGGGTCTATCTTCCTGGTGCCCCTCGTTACTATCCCTTTTAATTTTTTTGAGCCCATTACGGCTCCAAGCCCGGAACGTCCCGCTGCCCTTCCATAGTCAGTCATAATGGAGGCAATTAGCATCTTCCTTTCACCAGGAACTCCTATTACCATAGCTTGTCCCTTAGGCTCAATCTTTTTTAGATAATCCTCTGCCTCATATGCGTTCTTACCCCAGACCTCACTAGCGTCTTCAAGTGAATATTCCCCATCTACTAGTTTCAGGAACACAGGTTTGCTCGAAATACCCTTAAAAAATACGGCATCGAAACCGGAATTTTTCAGCTCTGGTCCGAACTTACCTCCGCAGTTTGCGTCTCCCCACGTTCCTGTGTATGGCGACTTACCTACAACCTCAAACCTTCCTCCTAGAGGAACCGAGTGACTGTTGAAAATTCCCGTCATAACTCCAAATATGTTTTCTGGGCCAAGTGGATCTTCAGTCCCATTCATTTCGCGGTTTAGAATGTAGGCACCTAATCCATATCCTGTCAGGTATTTTCTGTAAACCTCTTCCGGAATTTTTTCCTCATCAAAGGTTGAGTGAGTCAAGTTGACCCAGAGTACTTTACCATTAACTCCGAACACATTTTGCTATGGTTATCTCGATATATCTAATTTGCCAAGAAAGCTCGAGTCCAGTGTTGCTCTTTGAGAACCAGTTAAAATAAATAATGAGTAATTATGCTCATTCGATGCATAACCGAATTATTGTTGTGATCACGGTCGCGATGTTGTTGGTAGGAATAGGAATCGGATTTACTGTGGGTTACTATGCTGGCCATCCGACTGCTAAGGAACCTCAGACCATTTCGGTTTTCGCCGCTGGTTCAATGACTTACGCACTGGGAACGGGCTTCTACCCTCAATTCAAGAATATCACTGGCATCGGAGTGGCTCCAACATTTGGCGGTTCAGTTTCGGGTGCTAGTGAAGTTGATGCTGGTACCCCGTTTGATGTTTTCATATCCGCTGCGGCTGGAGTGATTCCACAATACTTGTTCGCTAACAAGACTGCCAGCTGGATGGTCATTTTCGCCTCGAACGAAATGGCAATCACTTGGCTGAATAATAGTCTAAACATTACAACACCATACTGGTTCGAAAACCTAACGTCTCCGGGTATCAAGGTGGGAGTTTCGAACGCCAGTCTGGATCCCAGCGGTTTTCAAGCGATCGAAATGCTGAAGCTTGCTGGTTTACTCTACACTCAGTACAACAGTACTGCCACCATTGGTAACTCAACCGAAACTGTAGGCAACTATGTAAAAGAAGCGTGGGGAAATAACTACACACTATATTCTAAATACAACGCCGCATGGAATGACTGGTTTGGTCACAACGGAAGCCTCGTCAAGGATAATCTAGGGAATGGTTATCCTGACAATTACTCGCTTGCTTTATATTATCAGATCTTTAATTATTCCTACAAGCACGGGAATCTCATCCTCACAACAGAGGAATATGGCCTAGATGCATACCTCAAGTCCGGTGCCGTCAACTATGCCTTGACCTATAAGTCGCAAGCAATCAATCAAAAGTTGAATTACTACAAGACAGCAAATGGAGAGAACGGCCTTTCTAAATGGATAAACCTAGGTAACATCAGCAAGGACGTGGACAATTTCTATGGAGCGGTAACCACAGGGGGGCCAGGTTATAGCAACATTGGCAATTTCCCTGGAGGCCCAATCCTGTACTCTGGAACGATTATCAGTTCATCAAAAAATATACAAAATGCACAGCAACTGATATACTACCTTGTGACCAATCTCGGCGACTCTATGCTTGCGAAATCTGATTTCAATCCGATACCGGTACCGTTTGTTTATGCCCCTACTTCGGCTGCCCCATCATTCCTTGACGGAGTAACCCAGTCAGTACCCGTCTACATCCCGCCTTCATCTTACGAAGAAGTATGAAGAGAGGGAATTCACTTTTTTATCTATTTCTTCCTTTTTTTGCCCTCTATCTCTTATTTATCATAACCCCGATCTTTAGAACGCTCACTTACCAGAGCTTTTCTTATATCATAAATGATACATCGTCCGGAATCGTTCAGAGCCTCGAATACACATATCTTCTAGCTCTACTAGTATCACTGCTCTCCATAGGGTTCTCGATTCCTTACGTTTATTTTGTATCGAGAGCAAGAAATATAGTGATCAAATCTCTTGACAGTCTACTTGAACTTCCAATAATGATTCCCCACACGGTGGTAGGAATCATGATGCTCATTACGTTTCTACCGACTATGCCTGTTGGTAGATTCCTCGCCAGAATCTTTCCTGGATATGGGTTCTTGGATACATTTCTGGCCGTGGTCATAACGTTGTTCTTCCTGTCCTCCACGTATGCCATAAGGGCGGTCCAGATTTCTTATTCTGGAGAGGTTATGAAGTACGAGAACATAGGAAGAACCCTCGGCATGACTCCACTTTCTAGCTATTTTGTGATTGGAATCCCTATGATGGGCAAGACCCTACTGAGGGGGCTTGTTCTAGCTTGGGCGAGGTCTGTATCCGAGGTGGGAAGTCTCCTGATCGTTGCTTATTCGGTCCTGCCAAACGGGATTCATCTCGCAGGGGTTCTCATTTACTCGCAGTTCACATCTGGTGCGCTTGAGTACGCTGTTGCCTCATCCGCGATATTGATAATTACGGGCCTCATCACTCTCCTTTTGGTAAAATTTCTGGAGCGTGAAAAATGATACGCATAAGGAACTACAGAGTTGAAAGAGGTGGATTTCTAGCAGATATCCCAGAACTGATATTAAGCGGAAAGAAGAACTTCGTCATAGGGAAGAACGGATCGGGTAAGACGACTCTGTTGCAGTCGTTTGCAGGTATCATCGAAAGTTCTGGAGTTTTTGAAGTGAACGGGGAGGACCTTAGCGAACTACCCCCTGAGAGAAGGAACATCGGTTACATCCCGCAAGACTTGCTCCTTTTCGGAAAGATGACTGTCGAGAGCAACCTCCTGGCTTCGGTGAGATATGGTAAAGGGGATGCGGAAATTTATAACGAACTTGTAAACAAGATGCACCTGGAATCACTTCTCAGCAAGAAGGCAACTGAAATTTCCTTTGGGCAGGCTCAGAAAGTTGCAATAGCAAGGGCCATAATTTCGAAACCGAAGTTGGTCTTAATGGATGAGCCATTTTCATTCCAGGACGAAATATCAAGATTCAGTTTGATCAGCATGATAGATGAACTCTCCGAGAAGTACGGGTTCGATTACTTGTATGCTACACACAACTCGAGAGATCTGGAAACTGGGTTTTCTAGTCTAGTTTCGATCGATGGAGGAAGAGTCATTGAAGTGGCAAATTCGATTCCAGAAGTACGACACTTCAGGACACTTTCTTTGATGGATTACAGGAATCTCGCTTTCATAAATGATAGGTACTATTTGCTCAACCCTCAGTCCTTATACTTTAATGATATTGAAGGAAGCGAGTTCGATGTTATTGGTAACGGGTCCACTAATTATGTCAGATTCAAAATTGGAGAAAACTACTTCTTCTCATCAATAAACCGTGAGCCGACTGAGAGATTTGTGAAGATAGACCTAAAGAATGCACAAGAAATTGAATATTAGCAAACGTTTTAGAACAGAAGCCAATTTTTAGTCATGGAAGTGAAATCGTTCATCAGCCTAGATGAAGCGATTCGGAAGGGAATAAAACACAAACCCAAACTAACGACCAAGAATGTTTCAGTCCTGGATGCTGTTGGAAAGTATTCAGCCAGAGACATTCTATCGGGCTCAGACTATCCAGCTTTCGATAGAAGCGCGGTGGATGGGTATGCCGTTAGGTCTGATGAAACAATCTCATCGAGCAAGACAAATCCCTCGACTTTTATTATAGTTGGAACGGTCTACCCTTCGACTTCAGAAGTGCTCAAAGTTGGGAAGGGAGAGGCAATCAAAATAATGACCGGCTCAAAAATTCCCAAAGGTGCTGATTCCGTTGTAATGCTAGAAGATGCTAAAGATGACGGAGAGACTCTTGGTGTATTCGTTCCCGTCAGGAAATTTCAAAATGTTAGCAGGAAGGGTGAAGATATAAAGAGCGGTTTCCGCATCATCGGAAAGGGAAAAAGAGTTACACCTCCTCACGTCGCTGCTCTGCTAGAGTGTGGAATAACGAAGCTAAACGTTGTCTCGGTTTCAATTGGAATTCTTTCCACTGGTGACGAACTGGTCTCAGGTGAAGTGAAAAATTCCACTCAACCAATGTTGCAATCGTTCCTAAGAAGCAAGGGGTTTGAAGTTTCGTTATATGGTGTTGCCAGAGACGATGAGGATGAGATAGAGAGAGCACTCGAGAAGGTCCGGGAAGGGATCGTGATAGTTACTGGTGGAACCGGTCCGGGTGAAAAAGACGTCATGCCAAGCGTAATAGAGAGGAACGGAAAGGTTGAATTTAGGGGAGTGAGAATCAGGCCTGGAAGGACTACATCGTTCGGGATCTTCAGAGGAAAGCCCATATTCCTAGTTTCAGGTCTACCAGTAGCGGCACTTATTTCCACCGAGAATCTCATCATAAGGTTAATCTCCAAGTGGTTCGGACTTGCAGATTTAGAGAAGGAATACAGAACAGGGATTCTGGCTAGAAGTGTTGTCAACACCTTAGGTTTCAAGAGTTTTGTCAGAGTCAAGGTGATGGAGGAGAGGAATGGAAGGAGAATCTATCCTACCAGAGTGACAGGTTCTGGAGTGATTTACTCCATTATTGATGCAGACGGAATCCTAGTATTAGACGAAAATTCAGAAGGAATTGAAGAAGGGAATACCGTTTCTTATGAGGTTCTGAGGTGGTAAGAATGGCTAAAGTTTTTCATGTTCTGGAGAAACCGGGAAATGCTCAGAAAATTTTGGCAGATGAATTTGATAGACTGAAGAAATCTGTCATTAAATCTATTTCTGAGGCATCTGGATACGTTTCGGCTGAAGACGTCGATTCAGTTGAGGACGTTCCGCCGTTTGATAGGTCCGAAGTGGATGGGTATGCTGTTGATCACAAATGGGTAGAAGGATCTGAAGAGGACTCTCCCACTGAACTGGAAGTTGTCGGAGAAATTGAAATAGGAAAGTATCCGAAACTTGAGATAAAGGGAGCGAAGGCAGTTTACATCTCGACTGGATCTGCCTTACCAAGAGGAGCTGACTCCGTGGTGATGGTAGAATATACTTCCAGAACTGGTAACCACGTCAAAATCTTCAGGCCCGTTGTTCCGGGGGAGAACATTGCCCATGCTGGTTCAGATTTCTTTGTGAGTGAACCATTATTGAGAAAGAACGGAATCGTTTCTTCAGAGAATATAGCGTTACTCGCATCCTCAGGAATCAGTAGAATCAGAGTGTATGACAAGTTGAAAATTGGAATCATATCCACGGGGAATGAACTCGTAAGTCCTGAAGGGAAGATAAAACAAGGTGAAATATATGACAGTAACGCATATTATTTCAAATCGATGCTTGAGGGGACTGGATTGGTGGAGTGTTCATTGCTCGGTATCCTTCCTGATGACAGAATAAAGACTGAGGATTTTATAAACGGCAACAAGGATACGTACGACGTCCTGATTTCATCTGGTTCCACTTCTGCCGGATTCCACGATTTGTTGTACAAGGTTATAGAAGATTTGGGTGGTAAGATGCTTTTTCACGGTATTTCCATCAAACCCGGAAAACCTACTTTCGCTGCTACTTTTGAGACGTCGATTTTTCTGGGGATGCCAGGATTTCCACTCTCAGCCGGTTCCGTAATGAGGTACATAGTGGTGCCGGCAATCCAATCTGCGTTTAAATTCCCAGAAGTGGAAAGTAAGTTGGTTGCTCTCCCCTTCAGGATAAACTCAGAACGAGGAAAGGATTTGGTTTTGCCTGCTATCATAAGCGGAACCAAAAGGGCATATCCAATATTCGGGGAGTCGGGATCAATCAGTAGGCTTGCATATGCAGATGGTTTCATAGTAATTGGAAGCGGAAAGAGCTATTATGAGATGGGAGAAAAAGTTCCCTTCTTCCCTTTGAGTCACGCTAAGCGGGAAATATTATTCATTGGGTCAAACGATCCTTTAATGGAAAGAGTGATTCTTGATGCATCTCGGTACCCTACAATCATCAATGCTGGTTCCTGGGGGGGAGTAGATGCAATCAGGGCGGGAGAGGCAGATGTCAGCGGAGTCCATTTGCTAAAAAATGGCGAATACAACACGTTTCTGCTTAGAGAAGACGATCAAAGGAAATATGTGATGCTTAGAGGCTTTTCCAGAACACAGGGGTGGGTTTCCAAGAGCGGAATCTCATCGTTCTCAAAGGTGCTTAGAGGGAACCTTACTTTCGTAAACAGAAACAAGGGTTCTGGAACGAGGGATCTTATCGAGAGCGAAATAGAAAGAGAACTCGGACACAACTTTGAAAAGGAAAATATCAAGGGGTACTACTGGGAGGCAAAAAGCCATGCCGCCGTAGCAAGAGCAGTCCAGCAAGGTCGCGCAGACACCGGAATTTCGATACAGTTTTATGCGACCATCCTGGGCCTGAAATTTCACAAAATTCGGGACGAGAATTATGACATACTGATTCAAAGAGATTTTTTGAATTCTAAGCGTGGGAAGAAGTTAGTCTTAGAGTTAAAGAAAGCGAAGAAATACTCAATGGATTTTCCAGGTTATCTGTTCCCGCAAAATATCGGAGATACGATCTCCTGAAGGGAAACCGTCTATCACTCCTTGTAGAGCTCCTCGTAGAGGTGTCCCATAATGGAGTTGACTATTGAGAACGCAACTCTCGTGGCATCGGGTGAACCGGGGATGCAATAGAGCTGCTTCCTGTCCTTGATGAAAAGGGTTGAGTTTGAGAGATAGGCAAATCGTTCGTGTGACTCGGACCTGAATAGCTCACCGAATCCAACCATTTCTCTTTCGGCAATTTTACTCAGGCTATAAACAGTGACGTCCCTCCTGCTTGGCCCCGTTCCACCCACGTAGATAAATACATCGTGATCCGGGTTGGAATAGAATGTATTTACTATCTGTTCTTCATCGTCAGCGCAAACAATCCTCTCAACAGAATGTGAATTTTTGGCGAACTCTTGTCTCAGATTCTCTCCTGAAACATCTGTTTCGTCTGTTCTAGAAGTCGAAACAGTAACTATGAGAATCTTAAGCTTCCTTTCAGGTCCTTCGCTGTGAACCATCCTCATCTTTCCTCTTTTCTAGCACTCTAACGCCTAGAATCTCCGTGGTGCTGTATTGGCCATCCTTGTCCTTTTCCAGATATTTTGTCATGTCCCAGATATTGAGGAGCATTGCATTCGTGCAGCTTAGGGCTTCCATCTCTACCCCCGTTTTGTAGTGGGTTTTTACCAGACACTTGACTTCGACTCCTTCATCCCTTAAGATCACCTCTGGAGTCACCGATTCGATTGGGATGGAATGACAATGAGGAATATTTAGGTGCGTCATTTTCGCACCCATGACTCCGGCCACTTTTGAGATTTCGAGCACGTCACCCTTCTTAACATTCTTGTTCCTTATAACTTGAACAGTCTCTGGCTTGAGTTTGATAAACCCTGCAGCACGGGCTTCCCTTAACACAACTGGTTTCTGACCAATATCTATCATGTTCGAGTATCTGGTAAGAATGAAGTTGCTTATCTAAACGTTTTGCTATCCAGAAGTGATCCGACCTCCGGTTTTATCTAAAAAACAATCGTTTAGTTTTGAGAAATAATAACAGAATAAAAATAGGAAAAAATAAAAAAACTGATGGAAAGTGCGGAATACCTGACTAATTATAAAAAGAAGATTATTTTTCCTCCTGTAAGTATTGTGTTCCCAACGTTCCTATCTCCACTATCTCTTCCGTTTTATATCCGCTGTAGAGTGACCAGAAGTAGAAGATCAGTGCTACGAATGCGACCACAATCAAGTCAAGAGGGAACGATAAGAACCCTCTGCCACCGAAAGAAGCTCCGCCGATGTAAGAGAGAATGACCAACACGATTACGAAAACTGGTACCCACATTCCTGCCTTAAGACTCTTCGCGTCAAATTTCCCCGGTGCCTTGAACACGTATACCATTACAACCCATAGGACCAGGCCTATGAATATCGCAATAGCAAGGTACGCAACCAACGGCCATCCTGTCCAGTAGACAATTTCAGAAGCACCAATGAATGCGATTGGAGAGAGAATTGACGCACCACGTAGTTTGAACGGTCTCTTGAAGTCAGACGCGTGCTTTCTGAGAGTCATAAGGGCGGTCCCCCCTACGATATAAGTGAACACTGTTGAGCTCGATATAAATCCGACCATTTTGTACCAGTTGGAACAGTTATTGCACTGTTCGAACCCAATGAGCAGTGAAACAAGCAGTGGAAGAACAGGTATTCTATGCTTTTCATGTACCTTGATCATAGATCTAGGGAAATAGCCCATAGTCCCAAGACCGTACAAGGTTCTTTGAGAAGTTCCAAGATAAACGTTTAAGGTTCCTGAAGGCGATACGTACGCATCTGCAAATAGCAAATAGGTCAAAGCAACAAGTCCGGCAGAGGATGCAAGCGTTGCAAACGGAGCAGTTACAACTC
>JAMCQR010000009.1 GCA_023379555.1 Thermoplasmatota archaeon
AGAACGGACTTGCAGAGACGCTCGGTTTGAGCAAAGACAAAGTGAGGGTAATGCAGGCAGACACGGGAGGAGCATTCGGCTCGAAAGGAGGTATTTACCCTGAATACGCAATTGCATCATTTGCGTCAATGAAGTATGGAAAGCCGGTGAAGTGGATCGAGACAAGACGGGAGCATCTGACTTCAACAAATCCGGGTAGGGGAGTCAGAGGAAAAATGAAAATATTTTCGGAGAAGAACGGGAAGATTACGGGGATGAAGGGGGAAATAATGGTGGATGCAGGCGCCTATGGATCAGGGTCAGGAGGCTTCTCTGTACCTTTTATCGAATCAATGATGACGGGCGCATACGCCATCGAAAAGGCATTTGTCACTGGAAAGGCACTTTTAACAAACAAAGTTCCTCAGGGACCATACAGGGGTGCTGGTAGGCCTGAAGCATCATTCTTCATCGAAAGGATGCTCGACCTGCTTGCAGACGAAATGAAAATGGATCCAGCCGATGTGCGACTCCTGAATATGAGCGATAAACCATTCAATTCTCCACTCGGAATGAAAATAGATGCAGCAAGACCATTCTTTGAAACGGCAGTAAGGGAACTAGAATACAGGAGGGAGGCGAAGCTTGCAAAAGGGGTCGGGCTGTCATTTTTTGTGCTCGTTCCAGGGACCTACACCGGTGAGAGTGCGAGGATGATAGTCAAGGATGGAAAGATTGGTGTCTGGTTGGGAGGAAATAGCCACGGGCAGGGGCATGAAACGTTCATAAGGAAACTCATAAACGAGGAGCTGGATGTCTCGAAAGAACTTGTCACTGTGTACAGAGGAGATACCAGCGTGACAAAAGATGGAGAAGGTGCATGGGGTAGCAGATCCGCAATACTGATTGGGGCTGCAATAGTCGCAATTTGCAAAAAGTTGAGAACAGAGGTAGAGAAGGAATTTGGAAGCTACTCTTCCGAATCCCTGTTATCTAGGGACCACGATGAATATGTCTTTGACGAGAAACCTTTCTCACTAACCTCTTTTGGAGCTAACTTAGCAACCGTGGAAATAGGCCGATTTGGTAATGTAAGAGTCAAGAAATGTAACGCCTACTATGATGTTGGTCGCGCTCTTAACAGGGAGATGGTCCTAGGGCAGATCCACGGCGGAATGGCGCAGGGTATCGGTCAGACTCTCCACGAGGGTCTGTTCTATAGCGAAGACGGACAACTCATCACTTCAAGTATCTCAGACGCAGGAGTTCCTCTTGCCGAAGATCTTCCGAATTTCGGGGTCAAGATAGCAGAAAATAGGTCTTCGCTTCCACACGGTGCAAAAGGTCTCGGAGAAGCCCCAACAATCGGTGTTCCCACCGCACTGATAAGAGCTGTAGAGAAAGCGAGCGGCAAGAGGTTGAGAAAAACTCCAGTAATGCCTGAAGACCTGATAGAGTAGTTGATTTATTCATCCTCTTTCAATTTCTTTTATAATAATTGGTACGTCTTGGATAGAATCAATGTCGAGGAGGTGACTGGAGTCTACCTCGACTCTCACGATGTTATCAATATGTGAATTTGCCAAACCTCTGGCTCCTCTGTCTCCACTAAGTTTAATCAATTCATCAAAGTAGCCAGAAGGGAAAATAATAGGATTTCTAATCTCGCCATCTACCGAACAAGCAACAATTTTGGTGGGATCTCCTAAAAATACATCGGTCATCTTTTTTATATCATCTAAGGTTAAAAGGGGTTGATCAGCTAACACTATTAATATTCCCGACACTTCTTCCCGGAGATAAATTGTTCCAAGTGCAATCGATTTCCCTATTCCTAGCGAAATCTGCTTGTTCAGTATTTTTTCAACATGGTTTCCTAAAATGTCGTCAAAGTCAGTATTGGAAACGACGACCGCAGTTTTCCAAAATTTAAAACCTGAAAGTGCCAGAAGGGTTCTCTCCAGAACACTTTTTCCATTGATTTTGAAAAGCAATTTGTTGCTACCGAATCTTGAAGAGTTACCTGCAGCGAGAACGAGGGCTCCGATTTTGGTACTGTTCTTCCTTTCTCTCATTTTTCGAACGCCTTTCTGAAAGAGTCAGTCAGTACCGAGATGTAATTTTCTGCAGTACTGTTAATCACTCTTGCACCCATAGTGGCTATCATCCCTCCAATGTTCAAATTTACAGTCCACTTTACAAGGGTACTGTTCCCTAAATCCACAAGCTTGTAGTTTGCCTTTAAATCAAGAGAGCCTGTCGTGCCAGATCCCCTGGCATTGATATCTATATCCTCACCCTCTGTAATTTGCTTTAACTCTAAGAGCAAATTGAATTTTCCCTTAATGGCCGACTTTCCTGCTTTTACAACCAACTTTGAAGATGTTTCATTCAACTTCTCGGCTGACTGAACTTCAGGAATGATAGAAGTAACTTGGTCGATGTTGGATATGAAAGAAGAAACAGTCTGCCTATCCGATTTAACTTCAAATTCCCCTTTGAGTTCCATATATTTCCGAGTAAGATAAACAAATCCTTTAATTTTACTAACTGAGATCTTGTGATGCGTCTAACGAGAAAAGTGATTTATATAAAATTAGATTCCAAATACCATTGAACAATTGGGAATTTCCTCAGGTTGCTTCTGATCTTGTGAAGAAGGGAGAAGCATTTGTAGTGGCGACTGTAGTCAAAGTTTCAGGCTCTTCGATTGGCAAGCCGGGTTTCAAAGAAGTGATCTCGAGTAAGGGTGAAGTCCTTTACGGCACTCTTGGGGGGGCCTGTCCCGACTCTGCAATAGTAGAGAAGGCGAAAGAGGTTCTTAGCACCGGTAATGCGAGAACGATAAAGGTATTTCTGGAGGATCCAAAAGAGACTATAGTGGGAATGAGAGAGAACAAGGAAGACGAAATACACGTTGAAACAAACTGTGGAGGTATAATGGACATTTACCTGGAACCTTATAGGAGAAATGAGAGACTGGTGATAGTTGGTCAAGGAGGAAGAGATGAAATAGAAGACGGCCTCATAACACTTGGAAAATCTATTGGAATGAACGTTACGCTCATCGACCCAAATCCAATGGTCACTTCTCAGCCAGATGTGACCATCGATCCCGTCAATTCGCCACTGAGTGACTTTGATTTTAATGAAGATGACTTTGTTGTTGTTCTTACAAAAGGAGCTAGAGATCTCCAGGTGCTGGAGGAAATCTCAAAACACAAGGTGCGTTATGTCGGTCTTCTGGCAAGCAAGAAGAGGATAAAGTCTGATTTCGATTCACTCGAGGTGAAAGGAGTCTCGAAAGAATTTTTGACTTCCATTCACGCACCTATCGGCATTGATTTAGGTGCAATCACACCGGCAGAAATCTCACTCAGTATAATTTCAGAAATAGTCTCTATCAGGAGAAAACAGCAAGATCAAAAATCAATGAGTCCGAACGTTACTTGAATTTTTCAAGTTTGTTCCTCTGTTAGAGATATTGTAATTCCAAAATATTCCACCATATCCGAGGCCCGCTATTTCTCTCTTTGTCGGAATTTCACCAGCCATCATTCTGGTGAACATGACATCTATCGAGTTGAACTCTCTATACCTGATTCCCCCAGCGGAAATCCCGAATAAGGGGAGACCTTTCCAGATTGACAGAATTGTCATCGTAGTTGGCTTCATAGGAATCCCGTATGACAAGACTCTTGCTCCAAGTTTTCTAATTGTTCCAGGAGTTTGATCAGTTGGATCTACAGACATACCTCCGGTGACAATTATCGCCTCAGCACCAGATTCCCTAGCTTTCATTATTGCCTGTATCTCCTTTTCACTATCATCGGGAACTATTTCTCTGTAAACAATTTTCCATCCGTATTTGTCACATTTTCTTTTTACAATTCTGAAGTATTCGTCCTTCTTTCTCTTCTCATATATTTCAGTTCCAGTTATAACCAGTCCCACCTTCGAAAGTTTGAATGGCTTAACACTCACCATCCCTTTTGATGCGATTTTCATCACTTTTTTCATCTCTCCTTTGCTGATGGCAAGGGGGATAACATCTATGGCTCCAACTATTTCACCCATACCCACTGCCAAGTTTTCACTCTTTGAAATGAATAAGACGCTTTGGTTTGTGTTAAAATCAGTCAACTTTTTACGGTCAATCTTGAGGATACCAGGAACCTTCGAAGTTAAGAAAACAATTCCGTGTTTTCCTTGAACCAGTTCAGTGGTTCCATCAGATAGTGCTACACCTATCTCTGAAGAAATCTCCCACTCATAAACCAGATTGTCTTTTTTACTCTCAATCCAAACTCTATAAACTCCAGAATCTTTCAATTTGACAACATCTGCCTCAGTAATCACGTGACCTCGTTCTAGAAGTGTGCTTGACTCCTTGAGAGTTACTAGAGTAGTGTCGTAAGCCAAGACTTTGCCCACCCCATCTTCTGTCGGAATTTTCTTCACTATTCTTCATCTACGTTCATAGGCAAATAGTTACCTGATTCAGGTAAGCTAATATTTATTAATGTGCCTTTAATTGATTTCCTTGATATGAAGGATGATACGGTAATTGTTTCTGTTTCCACTGTGAATGGAGCATATTTTTTCAAATCCGACGAGAACAGAAAAAAGTGGAGTAAGAGTAAACATTTCCTCACTGGAGAGAGTGTCAACAACGTTGCGATGGATAGAAAAGGTCACTTCTATGCATCCACTCTTACTGAAGGAGTATTCTCATCAAAGGATAAAGGAAAAACCTGGAAATTATCTAACAAGGGTCTTCACGTGAGGAAAGTGTGGACGGTAGAGGTAGATAATCACGAGGACAATGTTCTGTACGCGGGAACCCAGTATGGTCATCTCTTCAAGTCCAACAACTCTGGAAGTACGTGGGAGGATGTAACGGGGCTCTACACGGCACCCAACAGAGAGAACTGGGGTATTGACTGGGGTTTCGGTACGACGGGGCTAACAATCCACACTATCAAATCCGATCCACGCAAGAAGGGAAGGCTGTATATTGTCGCATCCGGAAATGGAACGTACAGGAGCGATGATAGTGGAGAGACCTGGAAATCGTTGAAAAATGGAATCACAGGTTCTTGTCCGACGCAAAAAGGGGAGTCCCGACCTTCTATTCCAAATGATGTCGAACACCTAAATCAGGTTCATTCGTGTACACATAAACTTGCGTTATCTCGATCTAAACCAGGGACGATTTATCAGCAAAATCATTGTGGAGTATATGCTTCGACTGACTCGGGAGATAAGTGGACGGACATCAGTCATTCCAATGAAGTCAGACACGGATTCCCCATAGTGACAGTCGAAGGAAAAAGAGATTCGTTGTTTGTGGTTCCAGCTTACCAGGGTAGCTGCAAGAAGCACAACTCGTGTATTCAGGGTCAGATAACGGTGGAAAGGACTGAAGATGGAGGCAAGACATGGGAAACATTCAGCGAAGGGTTGCCAAAAGGCAATCACGCTGTGGTTCTACGTGACGGCATGGCTCAAGACTCAATGAAAGAGCCTGGTATCTATTTGGGGACAACCCACGGGGACTTGTTTGGCTCAACCGATAGCGGTGAGACTTGGGCTAAAGTAGCAGGTGGGCTCGGAAGAATACAGGGAGTTTCTGCATTCCTAATGTAGTAGAGTGCCAATATCTGCGAATTAGAATCTCTTGAGATTTGGCAATTTGAGTGTAGAAGACATGAAAGAAAATAGTTATTTACAGATCACATTCTAAAAACTAGATGACGACACTTGAAAGGCCAGAACTGCGTGATGTTTTAAAGGCGGAGAAAGTATTAAGATGTCATTTCCCCCCAAGTCCAGTAGTAAGAGTGAACCCGGATGTTGTGCCCTCAGTGACGACTTTCTTAAAACTGGATAACCTTCTTCCAACTTCCTCATTCAAAGTTCGTGGAGCGACATATCTGATTTCTCAGCTTAACAGAGATGAAAAAAATGCAGGTGTCATTGCGGCTTCGACAGGTAATTTCTCGCAGGGTGTAGCCTATGCGTCAAGACTATACGGAGTTAAGTCCAGAATAGTCATGCCTGAAAATTCGAATCAAAAGAAGGTGAAGTTCACACAGGATTTGGGAGCCGAAGTAATATTCCATGGGACAAAATTTGACGACGCCAGGAGAAAAGCAGAGGAACTAGCTTTGGAAAACGGGTACAGGTATATTCATTCTGCAAATGAACCAATGTTAATCGCCGGAGTGGGCACTCACACTCTGGAACTGCTTCGCGAGAATCCCGACATTGAGGTGATAATAGTACCAGTAGGTGGGGGAAGTGGAGCTTGTGGTGCAGCGGTTGTGGCGAAGGCCATAAGCAAAGGGATAGAGGTGATAGGAGTTCAATCAGAAGAATCTCCAGCTGCATTCAGATCTTGGAAAAGCGGAAGGCATGAATCCGCTGAAAACAATACTTATGCAGAAGGCGTGGCGACAGGTGAGAGTTTTGAATACACTCAGTCCATAATGAGAGAGTTACTCGACGATTTCGTCCTTGTCAGAGATGACGATATTAGAAACGCATGGAGACTGCTAGCTGAACGGGCCAAGATGATTCCGGAGTCAGCATCTGCTTCCACTCTTGCTGCTGAACTCAAACTTGCTGACCGACTAAAAGGCAAACAAGTCGCTCTTATCATCACCGGAGGTAACTCTCCACAAGGCGAAATCGAGGCACTCCTTGAAAATTGATGATGATTCTACCGGTCCTCTCAGGATTACACTGTGTCTCTCGAGAATTGTTCTATAGAAAGCCCACAACTTTCACTCTAGAAAAGTTCTATTTCGAAACTGTGATAATGTAATCTACCCCGTTTCTCGGGGTTGCATCAGGAAACCGGGTCCCCGAAGGATAAGTTAATAATTTTCCTTCGAAGATATAGTCTTTAGAGGATTTCCAATAACCAACTTTCAAAGCAAAATTAAACTTCGCTATTGCCGATGAACCTCTAGCTTAGCAACACCTGACATTTATTTTCATTTCGTGGACAATTCTCAAAGATTGGGCCTCCTTT
>JAMCQR010000010.1 GCA_023379555.1 Thermoplasmatota archaeon
GTTCATCTTTGTTGTATTAGCCCCCATACTTTGGGGACTCGAATGGGTCTTTTTCTCTTTTGTATCCTCAAGAGATCCGATATTTTTCACGTTCCTTTTGTATGCAGTAGCAAGCGTGGTTGTGATAACATTCAGTCTTGCACGGAAGTCATTGTTCTCGGTCAAGAAAAAAACATTATTGTTCGCCTTAACTGGAGGTATGTTGGCAGGGGTAGCCAACGCCGCTTATGGGGTGTTTATCACCAACTTCGGGACTGCATTGACCGGGATTGTAACGATTATATCCGTACCAGTTTCGGTTCTCCTTGTAATTGCGGTACTTCACGAACGCTACACCTACACTGAGTTTATTGGGCTCACAGTCACAGGTATTGGGTTGGCAATTGCACTGATAATTTGAACCATTTCAATCTATTAATTTTATAATCTTTTAGTGCGCGCATAAAAGATGCGGAGGGCCGGATTTGAACCGGCGAACCCCTATAGGAACAGATCTTGAGTCTGTCGAAAATTCATTCGTGCCACCGTATAGCAGCGTAAAAAATGAATATCCCAGATACATTAAATTAAAGGGGCTGAATAAAAGATATATCAGAGACCTACCTAAACTGATAAACGTAACCATCCAGAAACCACAAGAGATATTAAGCATAATTCAAGACAAAAAGTATCATGGTGCATTGATTCAAAACTACATCAACTTCTTGATTGACAATCAATATATTTCACAAGAAGCCGGTCAAAGATTCAAGTCAGTGATCCCCCGAAGAAAAATAGGAGCAGATACCTATGTTCCTAATGATATTACAGTTCTAAATGCTTTCAATAAGCTACAGAGTGAACAGGATAAAGTTGTGTTCAAAATATTGATGTTCTCAGGCATTCGAATTTCGGAAGCGGTCAAACTGATTACTGAATACAATCCGGGTAAACAGATAGAGAATGATAAGTTCATCAAGTATCCTTTAGATTGGGATAGGGGACGCAAACGAGTGAGTTATGTGTATCTTCCAATATCCATAAAAAATCAACTACATCGCTTCTACTTGACCCATAAGATTGTCGGTAGCATCAGGGCCTCCGGCTTAGCACCTAAGTATCTGAGGAAATGGTTCTATAATTTCATGATTTACAATAACACTCCAGAATCAGTAGCCGATTACATTGAAGGCAGAGCAGGTTCTACGGTTGGAAGTATGCACTATCTCGCAAAAGCACGACAGGAAGCCTATTGGTATGAAAAAATAGTAGAAAAGATAGAAGGAATACTTGAATAGAGACGAAACCTAACTTTAGCTCCGTGGCTTATCTGCTGACTTTATCAGTCTCCAGTCGTCCCCATCAAAATGTGGGGGAGTTCTCCATCATAGACACTTCCAAAGTCACTTAGCCCCAACGTCCATGACTCACAGATCGACCTCTCCATTCCCGGAATCATATTTTACCGGGACAGGGATACTTCGGATCAGAATGCAGGGGAATTGATGAGACAATGGATCGCGCTGTCAGGGATTATCCTCTTCCCTTGAAGAGTATAAGAAGAAATATTCGCATCTCCCGAACCAGATCA
Source organism: Thermoplasmatota archaeon (assembly GCA_023379555.1). Next base: position 1,571 of record JAMCQR010000010.1, read on the forward strand.
GTGGTGGAGCATTCCATATGCCTTCTTCAAGAGGATGTTCCTCTTTGCATATGTTATGGTTGCAGCAGTGTCAAGGGTGAGGGTCAAGGCATACTTCACTGCCACGTGCTACAACCTTCTCAGGACAAGATTTCTTGGTAGAACAGCGTGAGCTATCGAAATTTTGTAAAAATACAGGAAGAACTTCGATGAAATTGCCCTGATTCTTGTAATTTGAAGCAATTGAACCTTAATTCCACCATTATCCTGACACCTTAATGACAAATGGATGGTTTTGAGAAATCCTCAAATATACAAAAAAACATTGACTTTTGTGAATAGTTATAATAAATTCGTATTGTTTAGTTTGGTAATTTGTTTAGTCCTTCTAATCTCATTAACGCAAATGCCTTTAAGTAATGCTCAGGGAAATTTTGCCGTAATGCCCACCGGAGAGACAGAAACAACTATTTCTATAGAATGGAGTGTTGCTACTCCTCCAACTTTAAACTATATGAACAATTATACCGTCTATTCTTCTGTGTATGGCACTAATGGCCCCTACCAAGTTTTAGGAATATATTCCCCTAGCATACAAACGATTTCAGTTTATGGTTTGTCACCGACTACTGATTACTGGTTTTATGTCGTAGCGAACTGGGGTAATGCATTTGGAAGTAGTTCGGGCAATTCAAATACTATTGAAGTTTCGACTGCTGCGCTTCCATCTTTGCAATATTCATCTGTAACCCAAACCTCAATTTCTCTTAGCTGGACCGACCATAATGTTTATTCAAATCTAAGCTCATTTCAAAGCTATACAGTCCAGATAATGCCTCCATCTGGTTCATGGTCAACACTTACTACCATTACACAGCAATCAGACAATAGCTATACGGTTACAGGTCTATCACCAGGGCAATCATACTCTTTTCAGGTGTACGATACTGTTGCAGTAGTTGGCAGTAGCAACACATTCAGTTCCTATTCGAATGTAGTTACTGCTTCAACGATCTCACCTATCAATGCTGTAATTTCAGCATCGGCTACCTCAATAAGTACTGGGGGAAGTCTGCAATTAACTGTAACTGTGACTGGGGGGGTTTCACCTTACAGTTACCAATGGTATGTTAACGGAAATCAGATCAGTGGAGCTACGCAATCTTCATTCACATTCCAACCCACGTCGTCAGGTACATTCAACATTTTCGTTACTGTCACGGGCTCAACGAGCACAACTCAGAACTCAAACACTATCACGATTACGGTAAGTAACTCTATTCTACCATCTTCCGGTTCAGGAGGTGCCAATTACACAATTTGGATTATTATCATAGGGGCTATAATCGCAATTGTTGCTGCTATTATGATAATTGTATCCAGGAAAAAAGGAAACAGATAGGTAAAGTCATAATTGGTCTGCTCCACCAAAATTTGGAACACTCTTCGTTACTTTTCATTTAGTTTCGCCTCTAGTTTCTTCATGTATTTCTCCTCGAACGATTGATCTTCCAGGAATCTTCTTCTGAACTCTCTTGGCGGTAGATAGTCGATATAGGAATGTGGTCGATATTCATTGTAGTCTTTGAAAGCCTTCTCAATGGCAACAGAAGCTTCACTGTAATCTTTGAACTCAAACGACAAGGTGTAGTCCGTCTTTATTGAGTCATGGAAGGATTCTATGTCTCCGTTGTCTTCCGGTGTGTGTTTCTTTATGTACTCCAGTGCTATTGTTAGGACGTTCATCGAGTTCCTGAACTCCTGCGAGTTGTACCGTGGACCGTTGTCCGTCCTCAGTATCAGCCCTTTGGGAACTTCACAGTCTCGTATTCATAAGAAATGCTGAGGACAGAGGTCTTGAGGAGAATAGGTTGCAATCAAACGTAAGGAAATGATCTACAAAAGGCAAAGGTGAACTCATAAAGGAGATATCTAAAATTTATTCATATTTCGATGACCAGTATAAGCAAACTCTTTGCAAAACATCTGTGGGATGACCTATACATCGACAATAGCGAGCTTCAAGAAGTAATTGAAGGTTTGAACCATTCTAATGACGAGTCTTACAGATACAATTTCTCAATAATCGAATCAGATTTATTGGGAAACATATACGAGCAATTCTTAGGAAACATTCTAAAACTAACACCTAAGAGAGCTAAACTGGAATCATCAAAAACACATAGGAAAGAGCAAAGCATCTATTATACACCAGCTTAAATCGTTGATTATATAGTAGAGAACATGGTTGGTGAATACATCAAAACTCATTCAGCTGGGGAAAGGAAAGCTAAAGGAATAAATAAATCAACGTTATGGTACCAAAAGAAGATACTAAGCGAGGGGAAAGTGACAAAGGTTTACAACAAGGGTTAGGGCGAAATTATCTTGAGCACTACACTGAATCAGCAACATTCTTTAAATTTTTGCTATGGTACACTAAGAATATGGTATTCAAAGCTTCAACATGGTAAATCTATATCAATTAAAGCTAAATTTGATCCTACCCCTAAGAAAACATACCTCTTTTTTCAATTTTACTCTGAATTCAAACCTTGGCTAGAAAAGAAATGGATATTAGATCGTAACCCTCGGGATAAAAGACTGTCACCATTTTGTGTTAGCTCGGGTGAATCTGGGCAAATCAATGAGAATTGGTCAGATGAACCGTTTTTTGACCCGTGCTCGAAAGGTTCTATGATTTTCTATACCTTCTTTGCTATTGCAGACAAGACAGTCTCTAGTGACCCAAAGCAATGGAGCTACGAAGTATTATGCGGCTTCAGTTGGGGGATGATGTCAGAGGACGGAACCAAAATTAATCCAATTCCGATCAAAGGTCTTGAGAATGAGCGTGTTATGTTTTTGATAAACCTTCTCAGGTTGAACTTTCCAAATGCTTCGTTTATACCAAGCAAAGATTGTGATTGCAATTTTCAAGGAATCATATAATAAATCGGCTAATTTATAATCATTAGTAACAAGGGACTACTTGTTGAATATCCCTTCTACCAACTTAGCTGAAAATTGAATTAAGCTTGTTTTGAACTTTTCTGATCTCATAGGCAAATATAACACGACATTTTGAAGTTTTTTTTTGACGGTAATAACCTAAATTCAACACATTCTTATACTCTTAAGTCAATACATAATTTATGAGATTTTGTCCAGATTGTGGCAGTTCTTTGCCTTCGCCAAATCCCAAATTTTGTCCACAATGCGGGGCTAGACTTCAAACTGATGCATTAGTGGAAGATAAAACATCTATTACAGAGGCATTAACTGGTCATAAAACTGAAAACCTTCCTTTAGAACCGGATGAGCAGGATATAGAGCTGATTAGACCCAAAGCCCACGATTTAGGAAAAAGTCTTGAAGAAATGACAGCCGAAATCTTTCAGAAGAGAGGATGGTCAGTTAAACGAAACTTCTATCCTCCCACAAAAACTGGTGCTAGAACTGAAATAGATGTATTTTTAGAAAGAGGAAAGATACGTAAAGCTGTAGAATGCAAGAATTTTGACGAGTCTAGAATGGTAGGAGTTAAAGACATACGAGATTTTACGTCAAAACTAGAAGATATAGGCATAGCTGTTGGAATAGCAGTAACTAACACTCAATTTTCTGAAGATGCTATGAAATTTGCCGAATCGAAGGGAATAGAACTTTGGGATGGTGAAAAGCTTAGAGAGGCATTTTTTGCTTGCGCCCTCGGAAGAGTCGTAAATCCAAGCTTGGTTCGTGATCCTACTCTACCTATTGAGATGGATTATGAAACTGCGTCTCGATTTCAGTTCCAGTTGAAAAATCCACAGGCTGTAAACATCATAAGTTCTATCCTTTTTTACCATCCATACATATCTGTGAAATTCAGGCTTCAGATATCCAGAAAAGACCCAACTGGGCGGGTTCATAAAACAAGTAATGAAGGTACGTACTTTGTTGATGCGCTGGATGCCGATATAATAAACAGAGAAAAGGGCACACTGGAACAATTAGGGGGCTTGATTAGACCTAAGCAAGAACGTTTAGAATCTAAAGAAGACAAAATGATATCTGAGGATTTAGAGGTCATAACTTCGGAGACAAAACCAGTTTTAAGAACCTCTGATTATGAAGTTACTGTTGCTGAACAAGAAATTAGCACGGAAGAAGCAATTAAGATAATTAAGTATCATGTTGTAGAAAAGAATACTCACGATGAAAAATATACAGTAAGAGTAAAAGGGGAAGAAGAAAAAAGAACCATGAGAATTGTCCCAAAACTTAACGAGGTTGAAATTAGAGGGAGCCATACTACCTATGTACCTAAATGGGTAATAGAATACGAATCTGGTCCAAGAGGGTATACTAGACGATTTCTTGCAGCTTCTAGCAAAGTGATATCCGATGAATTGGCCAAATGCTCTCAGTGTACACTACTGAAGAAAGAAACTATCTCCGTATGCGAAGAATGTGGAAGAACATTATGTGAGAAACATTCTTACAATGAGAATGGACGATTCCTTTGCTACGACCATATATCCAACGAACTGAAGTCACACCTTAAGGACTCAAGTCTTGTATCAAAACTTAGCTTCTGGAAGAAATAAGGTATCGTCTAAACCTACGGAAAGTTGGGTTTCTCAAGTTTTCCCTAACTCTCATTAAGGCCAACTAAAATACTATAAAGTTAAACATATGCAAAGTTTGCTTTACTATGGTTAATCAGCCAGAATCAATAAAATCAAAGAAAGGTGTAGGGATCGGAGTAGCCATAACTCTAGTAGTTGTAACAGTCTTACTAGCTGGAGGGTTAGAATATTGTGTACACCGATAATAGCACAATCAATTCGAAGAACCAGTCAATATTTTCTTCGAATTCAGAAATTGCATCTAAGAACAACATGACTTCTACTCTTAGCACCACAATATCTTCTTTCAATGCTCAAAAAATTAATCTCCTGAACCAATTAAATACTGCAAATAATACAAAAGCTTCTTTGGAGTAATTTGGGTAATTCACGTAGAGCTGATATAATACAAGAATCACAGAACTCAAAATAAGAGCATAGGGACCCCTCAAAGGAAATAATCCTCATAGTTGACAACTTGGCACCTATCACTGGGGTATCAGATTATTAATGAGTAATGTTATCTTTATCATAGGTTCTAACTATTCACCAGAACATTTTATTTTTATTATGAATAAAATTGTTCACGGTTTCATAAGAATGTCAATTATTAGCTATTTTTCAAGTTCCAGCAATGAATTTTTGGATAAAGTTTATTAATTAAGATTATTTAAATTTAAATATGCGAAAAATAACCACTATTAGTATAGAGGAAAGTGTGTTACAGTCTGCACGGTCAGCAGGTTTGAATAACTCAAAGCACGTTGAGACTAGACTGCTTGAATCCTCAAAAACCAAAATTCGCCAGTTCTCGGCCAAATAGGGCAGTGCGGAGGGCCGGATTTGAACCGGCGAACCCCTATAGGAACAGATCTTGAGTCTGTCGCCTTTGGCCAAGCTCGGCAACCTCCGCTTGAGGGTGAACTGTTGGGAATTTAAATTACTTGCTGTAGGGGCTCTTTATGCTCCTTCCTCAGCATCCTCAGGGTCGGTCTAGGGTTCTTTGAAGCATCCACGTCGTCTATTCTGGTGACCTTCAAGTTCACCGGTTCATTTTCAAAGGTTTCGTGTGGCAACTTCAGAGTCTGCCTCACAGTCTCTATAAATAAATCCATCTCGGCTTTAGTAGCACTCTCGGTAGGTTCTACCATCAGGGCCTCTGGAACGATAAGGGGGAAGTAAATAGTTGGGGCGTGGACTCCGTTGTCGATAAGATGTTTAGCTATGTCTCCAGCCTTAGGCATGCTTGCTCCCACGGAAGAGGCGACAAATTCATGCTTCTTTAAAGTCTTCCCAGGCACTGACATGAATTCTTGTACTTTCTTCCTCATGTAATTTGAGTTCAGGACGGCAGTTTCGCATGCATCTCTGAGCCCTTCCTCTCCCATCATCTTGATGTAAGTCCAGGCTCGTACCAACACTCCAAAGTTTCCGAAGAAACTCGCAACTTTTCCAATGGTCTTCGGCGGAACGTAGTCGTCGTGGTACTTATCGCCGTCAAAAGTGATCATTGGATAGGGCAGGAAATCCTTGAGTTTTTCAACAACGCCCACAGGTCCCGCACCAGGTCCTCCACCTCCATGTGGTGTAGAAAAAGTCTTGTGGAGATTGAGGTGGACGATATCAAATCCCATCTTGGCGGGAGTCGTCTTTGTCATTATTCCATTCAAATTTGCTCCGTCATAGTAAAGCAACGCTCCCTTGGAATGAGCATAGTTTGCCATTTCCAGAATCTTGTCCTCGAATATTCCGAGAGTATTTGGATTCGTTATCATGAATGCAGCTGTCTTTTCGGTGACCGCTTCCTTGAACTTTTCTATATCGACAGTGCCATCCGGAGCTGAAGGTATCTGAACAACGTCAAAGCCAGCCATGTGGGACGATGCTGGATTTGAACCGTGTGCCGAATCAGGTACAACTACCTCTCTTCTTGTATCGAGTTGCTTCGTGCATTCAAAATAGGCTCTCACTATGGACAATCCTGTGAATTCTCCACCTGCACCAGCCAAGGGTTGCAGGGTCATCTCATCCATACCAGTTATGATCTTCAGTGATTCAGCGAGTTCGTAGAGCAACTTCAGGGCTCCCTGAACATCGTTGCTGTCCTGGAGGGGGTGAATCATCCTGAAACCCTCAAGGACTGCGATTTCATCATTGATCTTCGGGTTGTATTTCATCGTACACGATCCCAGTGGGTAGAAACCAGAATCGGCTCCGAAATTCATCTCAGAGAGTTTCACGTAGTGCCTGATCACCGAGAACTCCTCCCTGTCTCCTATCCCTGCGCTGCCTCTTTTCATCATTTCTGGTATGTCCACTCTGAATTTCTGATTCTCCAAGGGTATCTTAATGGTCCTCCTTCCCTTCAGGTCCAAAATGATCGGTTCATCGAACACCGCTTGATGATACATCTATGCCACCTCCCTCAGGAATTCCTTATAAGCGTTGAAATCGTCACTGGTATTTCTTTCCGTAACGTTTACCACTATGTTGGTTTGATTGCGGTCATTATAACCATAGTTCTTTCCAAGTGCATATCCCGGGATCAGATTGAATTTCTTCGCAATCCTGCAAACGAATGTCTTCGACTCCTTCAATCTGATTAAAAACTCGTTGAAAACGGGTGATCCATCGTATGGCATCGTGACGCCAAATTCCCTCACGATATCCATCAATTCCCTTGTCCTTCCCATGTTTATTTCACCGATCTTTTTGAGTCCCGAATCTCCCATCAGAGAAAGGTAGACTGCCGAAGCCACAGCCATCAAAGCTTGATTGCTCGTCATGTTGGTCACCGCTTTCTCCCTCCTGATGTGTTGTTCCCGCGTTTGCAAAATCATGGAGAAAGCGACTTTTCCGTTGTGGTCCTTGGTAATACCCATTATCTTACCAGGCATCTTCCTGATGTATTGCTCCTTCGTAGCAAACATGCCCACGACCGGGCCTCCAAAATTGAGTCCAAGACCGAGAACCTGACCGTCTCCAATGGCTATGTCGGCACCGAATTTTCCAGGTGGAGCAAGAACACCAAGGGATATCGGGTTTACTCCCGCGACGAATATCCTTTCCTCACCTATGATTTCCTTCGTTCTTGGAACGTTGGTGTCAATTATGCCGAACATATTTGGGTATTCAACGTAGACGCCAGAAGTATTCTCATTCAATGCTTCCTTCAATCTCTCTAAATCTATCATTCCCTTCTCGTCGAAATCTATTTCCTTGACCTTGATTTCCGCTCCTCTGGCGTAATTGTCCAGGACAGCCCGCTTGTTCTTGCTCAGGTATTTGGGTACGATGAACTCGTCCTTTCCTGTTATCATCTTGGCCATTCTAGCTGCCTCTCCGAGGGAAGTTGAGACGTCGTACATCGATGAATTCACAGCGTCCATCTGAAACAACTCGGCTGCAAGGCTCTGGTATTCAAAGAGTGCCTGCATAATTCCCTGTGAAATTTCTGCCTGATATGGGGTGTACGCCGTTAGGAACTCATTCCTATTGATTACATTGGAAATCGCTGCTGGAACGAAATGATTGTAGAGACCGAAGCCAAGGAACGAGTGTTCTTGGTTGACGGTCTTGTTCATCCCCGCGTACGCGCTCGCCACTCTTCTTATTTCATCTTCGTCCATCCCTTTTGGGAGACCTAGTGTTTTGGTACGGATTGCTTCTGGAATGTCTGCGAATAGTTCGTCTGGACTCTTGATTTTTAACTCCTTTAATAAATCTGTTAGGTCGTTGTTCATGATATCGTCATGGTATGGTTTAAAGGGATAAAATTGTTTTACATTTGAGAGCGGGAAATCTCACATCATTCGAAAAAGTGAAAGAAGGTGAACTACTATTCTCAACAGTACCAGAAACCCGAACTGAAGAAAGCCTTCCCCTAATTCAGGGAAATCCGTTCCCAGGTACTGCAGTACGTCGCGAGGAGAGTGGATCGCGCTTACCAGAACTTCTTCAGAAGAATTGAAGAAAGGCGATCGGAAAAGCAACAGACAGGAGGATTTCCGAGGTTCAAGCCACGACAACGCTACCGATCGATTACGTACCCGCAGTCTGGTTTTGATGTTCTGGAAAACGGCCATCTGAAGCTCTCTGATTGTATCTTTCACTGCGATAGCTGTGGTCTAGTGATCGACAGGATCTCAACGCAGCCTTCAACATCCACAATCGAGATCTGGAAGAACTAGGGAGGGGCACTCCCGAAGTCACGCCTGTGGAAATTGGGGCGCTACCAGCAATGGCAGCTCCGGCCTGAGAAGCAGGAAGCCCAAGGCTTCAGTCGTGGGAGGATGTCACTTTGGCTGAAAAGGTATTTACTTTGTGACTGGTTTTGGCATCGTGGACCAGAAATACTTGCTCTTCCTCACCAGAACTCTAAGGGGGTTCATATATGGAGTGTTCTCCGTCATCACTATCATATATCTCATAAGAGGAGGGTTGAGTCCACTCGAATCTGGAGTTACGGTCACTGGATCTATTCTATTCGGCTCCTTTCTGACATTTCTTATCACCTCAAGATACGGCCTGGGTTACTCAAAGCTGTTTTTGGTGCTGTTTTCCATCCTGCTCCTGGTAGGTATTTCCGGTTTCTATCTCCTGCAAAATCCAGTTCTGAAGGCGCTATTTTCGATCATAGGATCCCTAGGAGTCAATCCATCAGATAACACTCTTTTCTCAGCTTTCGAACAACCTCTGATCGCGCGCATTAAAGTGGGTCAGTCGTCCAAAAACAAACTTTTTGCCCTATACACATTTGGGGGCTACATCGCAGCATCAGTTGGGGCAGGCTCCCTCAATCTCGGTCTTAACATATCATTTGAGGTCTCGATGATATTTGCTGGAATCATTGTTGTCACCTACTTTTTCATACCATCAAATAAGGAAAAGAGACGGGTAATAGTCTCTTCTGTTTCAAAGAAGAGCAAGATCATCGCACGGGATGTCAGTGCACTTTTTTCCGTTGATGCAGTGGCCGGCGGGTTCGTACTGCAGGGATTGATGGCATACTGGTTTAGTCTAAGGTACAACTTCAATTTCTCTCAGCTTGGGTACATTTTTACCGTAGTAGACGTCATAACAGCCATTTCCGTCTTGCTGACTCCGTTTATAGCATCCAAGATAGGTCTAGTGAATACCATGGTCTTTACACACATCCCTTCAAATATATTCCTTATCCTGATCCCACTTGTTCCCACGCTATCGCTCTCCCTCTTGTTCCTGTTCCTTAGGCAGACTCTGAGTCAAATGGATGTCCCGACTAGGCAGTCCTACCTCAACAGTATAGTTGACGAGGACGACAGGAGTTATGTGGTGGGGGTGTCTAACGCCTTCAGGAGCGCAGCAAGTGGTTCATCCCCTTACATATCATCTTACCTGATTTCTGTCGCTGCAGGCTCTCTCTCTTTTGTTGCTGGAGGTTTAATAAAAATAGGTTATGATATTGCTATGTACAAAAGGTTCAAATCGGTAAAAGAGAATTATGGGACAGAGAAAAAATGACAGTCCTGTCACTCTGTTACATATGCGGCCTTCCTGCAGGTGTGTCCTGTAAGTTATGTGGTAAGCCCGTTTGTTCAGAGCATTATGTCGCGAAGCTTGAATTGTGCGTTAAGTGTGCTGGGAAGATCCATTCCCAGAGGTTAATCTATAAAAAGCTGAAGGTAGAGATTCCACATTCGACATCTGCGATACCATTGAAAAACACAGTTTCCAGAAATCATAATCGGTCTTGACCTCATACGAATTAAGGTGTCTTATCAGCGACGAAGTGAGCCTCTTGCCCTTCGAATCCCAGTCTAGAAGAAGTATGACTTCTTTGTGATCTTTCGAAAGATTCCTGCAGAAGCCTTCGATGGTCATTCGGGAATGAAGCGGAAAAATTTCACCTTCGAAGTTCAACTTCCTGAGAGCAATTACGTCGTTCTTGCCTTCCACCACGATCGGTACCGATCGATTCCTCTCTTTCAGGTCCTCTAGTGATTTGAAGATCTTTTCAACGTTGTCCTTTGCACTCAACGGACTCACCTTCTAATCAGATTGCCTTCGCCCTCACTATCAGTTTCTCCGACCAAGTCCTCAACGGAGAGAGATCATAATCCCCAAAAGTTCCGTCGACTTCAAAATTCTCTGAATCGAGCATCTCTCCCAGTTCCACTAATGTTATTGGATAAATGGTAATAGTCTTTTCCACATTTCTTTTCGTCCGGTTGAATATGCTGTAGGAGTACCTGAGATCATAGTGGTCCTTGATCTTCTTTGCCCTCATCTTGAGGAATATCTTCAAATCTCCGTCGTTGAACTCAGAGATATCGTACGTACTCCTCTTGAGGTTGAACCCATTTATGACGTCCACGAAGAGAAATCCGTCCTTGTTCAGCACTCTTCTCGCCTCCTTCAGAATGATCTTCTTTTCTCTGTTTGGCACCAGCAGTAAACTGTTGAGGCCCACGATAACGGTGTTGAAGTGTTTCTTGAATGGGAGGGACCGTGCATCCCCCATGACCTTTATGAATTCGTTCTCAGAACGTTGCAGCATGTTTCTGTTTATTTCCAGACCTACCCCACCCTTGAACCTTGAGATGATCCTGCCAGTCCCAGCAAACAGTTCCAGGCAGGGGGAGAAAGCTGACAGAGACTTGTAGAAGTTTACATCCCGATTGAATATTCCATATATCTTGTCATAGTACATCGACTCGAAGTTATAGAAGTCCTCAGTTTCATTCATCTCTTGTATCCTATCGTCCTCAGAAACTCTCTTCTTTCCTTTGCGTCCTCGTCTCTCTCGACACCCAGTGGCCGTTCTCCATCAAGCACTCCCATCACCCCTCTCCTGTCCCCATCCTCAGCAACCACGACGGAGATAGGGTTGGATGTGGCCGCAAATATGTTGAGCACTTCTGGGACGTTCCTGATGTGGGGTATCACGTTGATCGGGAATGAACTTTCGAGATGAATCACGAAGACGTGTCCAGCCGCCAACCTCTCGGCATTCTTGACCGCCCGTTGGGTCAGGGTCTCATCATTTCCATCAAATCTGATCAGTCTCTTGCCCGATGCCTCGCAGAATGCGATTCCAAACTTGGCAGTAGGGGAAGAATTCTTGATCGACTCGTAGAGATCTTCGACTGTCTTAATGAAGTGGGCCTGACCGACAATCACATTTTCTTCCTCTTTTTCGATGTTAACAACAGTCAAATTCACAGGTTGTGATTAGCAAATTCATAAATAAACTTATTTTCCTTGAGGAAATTAAAAGAAGTGAGATCTTTACTTGTTAGGCGAGAGCGGGTGAGAGAGGTTAGGGAACTACTATTGTCAAGGGATATAGAATTCTTCGAGGAGAGGGACAATTACCATTTCCTGTTCATATTTCCCAAATCGGTTGACCTGGACCTGAACGGCAAATGGTGCCACCTCGTAAATGAGAACATCGATGAGATAGAGACCAAAGGCAACACTTTCAAGATCGATGGTCCCAGGGACACTATAGGTATCTTCGCCCCTCAGTTCGAAAAGAGAGGTATGAAAGTGAAGATGGATGACCCTGATTGTGTGATTGAAATCAAGAAATGGGGAAAGAAGTACCTGATCAGTGTCTCCTCAGTCTTCCCTTAGCCCTTATGGATGGTCTGGACTTCACGCTTCCCTTGCCCTTCGTGGCCAGTCCCCTTGCTTTCCTTCCTGCAGTAGAAAGGCCCCTGTAGACTCTTCCTTTCTGAGTCTTGTCAGCTGTCCATTTTAGGTTCTTGTCGTTGAGTATGGATGGATGTGTAGGGTCCACAAACATTACCTCGTAGAACTTGTGCTTCCCGTCCTCTGCAAGGTAATAGGAATTCAACAGAACGAGATTAGGGTACCTATTCTGAGCCCTTTCTTCGGCGATCCACTTCTCACTCTTTCCGTGGGTAAGTTTGTTGTATCCGTATCTTTTCGGTCTTCTGCCACCCATTATTTTCGCTTTGTGCAGGCCACCCCTGTTCACTTTTACCCTTACTGTGACAAATCCTGGTTTGGCCTTATAACCCAGTGCTCTTGCCCTTGCAAGCTTGGAGGGGGTCGAAATTCTCTCGACTGTGCCTGAAGCTCTCCACTCTGTCATTCTGTCTCTTACTACACCTTTCATCTCTTCCTTAACAGTTAGAAAGTTTTCAGACTGGAACGAATAACTACTTTTTGAGGGCAAACCATTTCACCTTTGAGCAAACAGGATTATGACTTATTATAAAGCCATTTCTTTATGGGCGCATTGAGTAGGGATGGTGCGGATAACTTCCCTCTGCAGTTTTGTCGGCAGCAATATCTCGCAATACATATATATGACACTCCCATCGCAAGAGGTATGAGTAGCATAAGAATAGATCTACCTTCAGACAAGGCAGCGATCATTCTCAAGAGAATTCAGAACAGGCTCAGCACATATAAGGGATATAAGATCGGGACAGATGCGAGAGCATCAGCACAAGCTCTGGCAGACGATATTGAGAAGAGGATAGATGTTTCACTCACCAATTTCAAGGCTGCTATTGACAACCTTGAGATGTACGATAAGCAAGAAGAAATGAAGAAGGCTGGAGAGGTCTATAAAAAAATCCAGAATTTCAAGGACAACAAAGTGGTCCTGCCCTCAGAACCATATCTGGTCGTTCAGGAAGACCTCCAGAAGTTCTACTTGCTTGATGAATTGGGGTTCACGAATTCCATCGACCTTCTGGATAACATAAACAGCTTCAGGTCGGCTTCAATTTCTGGAGAGTGTGATGATAGTGTGCTGGAAAAGATCAACGGAAATATCGATAAGATTGGAAGTTTCTTTGGCGAGAAGAGCCAGTCTCTGATGAAGAAAGACTAGAGCTTTATGTACGCCTTGCCGAACAGTTCCTTGTTCTTCATTGCCTTATAAGCTTCTCCAACCTGATCAAGTGAAAACACCCTCCCAACCACTGGGGTGATCTTCCCCTCATTGGAGAGTTTCAGTGCCTTGGTCATGCTCTTCTTTGTAGAACTGACGCTGCCTGCGATTGAATTTCCTTTGAGTATCAGATTACCAAGGGGTAGGCTAACCGGGTTCACATCAACATTGCCAATCACAACCAATCTGCCACCGAATTTCAACGATCTGAATGCATCGTTGAACGTAGGGGAACCAACGGTCTCCAAGGCAACATCCACTCCATCTCCGGTGATCTCCTTGACCTTCTTTGTGTAGTCCTGTCCACCGACAACAAAGTCAGCACCAACCCTCAATATTCCTTCTTTTTTCCACTCGCTGCTCGTTTCTGCAATGACCTGTTTGGCACCGAGGGCTTTAGCAATCTGGACTGCGTGAGAACCAACTCCTCCCCCGGCTCCGGTGATGAGCACCGAATTGCCTTCTCTCAGTCCGCCAACGACTTCAAGGGCCTGAACTACCATCCCAGTTACACATGCCGATATTGTGGCAGCTTCGGGACTTACTTTTGGAGGAACTTCTACGAGCGAGATTTCTGGGACGTGTACATATTTTCTGTACGCGCCATTGATGCTTTCTCCGAACGTTTTCTTGTTTCTGCAGAGATTTTCCCGCCCAGTCGTGCAATATTCACAGGTACCGCAGGGGACGTAGATGAGGCTCGCCACTCGGTCTCCTTC
>JAMCQR010000011.1 GCA_023379555.1 Thermoplasmatota archaeon
GTCTCTTAAGTCTAGTTCATCACCCAGCAAGCCCTCCGTCTGGCCAAAAATAGCTCCCACCACATCGGGTTTTTCTACTATCCCGTCGGTGACTATCTTTACCTTCATGAGATACTTGGTGATATTTGGGTCTATATTCATTGTTTATCACCTCAATTTTACTGTGAAAGTAATTATTTGAAACCCTCACGTGTGGATTAATAAAGAGTGAAATATAATGTTATCGTTAACTAAATTCTGACTCAAAACAGACGAGAGTCAGGTGCCCCTGACCGGGTCCTGAACAATGCTTTTTTTGTGAAAATCCATCCATTCACGTCTTTTGATCCTTTCACTTTGTAACGAAGTAATTATATATTCTTATTGGATAGTCCAGTAAGTTTTGAGAAGGTGTTATACGTGCAAGAACTTAAAACAGGAACTACAACATTGGCGATGGTTGTAAAAGGTGGACTAGTGATCGCCGCAGACCACAGAGTCACAGCGGGTTACATGGTTGCTCACAAGGTTGGGAAGAAGGTTTACAAGATTGACGATTTCATCGGAATGACCACTGCAGGACTTGTCGGAGACCTGCAAACTCTCGTCAGATACCTGAAGGCAGAAGCTGAGCTGTTCAAATACAAGAAAGGAACGAGAATATCTGTCGCTGGGTTATCGACTCTACTGGCGAACATGCTGAACCAGACCAAGTTTGCACCCTTTTACGTTCAGATAATACTTGCAGGCTACGATACCGGTCCGCACGTCTTTTCTATAGACGAAGCTGGAGGCTCGGTAGAGGACAAGTTTGTGAGCACAGGATCTGGATCGCCATATGTGTACGGTGTACTTGAGGACGGTTACAGAGACAACATGAGCAGGGATGAAGGAATAGACCTTGCCATAAGGGCGATCTCAACTTCGCTCCAGAGGGACGCAGCCACTGGAAATGGAATGGACATAATCACGATCACCCCAGACGAGGGATACAAGGAACTTTCAGAAGAGGAGGTTCAGAAAAGAATAAAGAAACTTAAATAATCATAATTTTTATTATTTTTGTTTTTAAAGAAGGAATTTTTAATGAAATATGAAGAAATCATAGCTAACGCAAGGGAAAACTTGGAAACGATTTTTCCAGGATTAGGGTACACTAGCCTGGATATGGAGGGAGCAAACGTGGTTCTCTATTCTAAAGAGAGCTACAAATTCCTGGAAGACCCTGAGAAGATAAAGAAACTTGCTCAATCCATTAGAAAGAGGATAATAATCAGACCAGACAGCTCCTCTCTGGTCGATGAGAAGGAAGCAGAAGAGATGATAAGAAAGATCCTTCCGGAAGACGTCTCAATTTCGGATATATTCTTTGAGCACGATTCCGGAGAGGTCATCATCGAGCTCGACGACCCTGAGAGAATTCAGGTATACAACTCCCAGATCATAGCGACTATCAGAAAGGATGTGAAATGGGCGCCTAGGATAATGAGGACACCCCCCATCAAGAGTGCGACCATAAAGATGGTCAGAGAGTTCCTGAAGGCTGAGTCCGATGAGCGGAGGAAATTCCTGAAGAACTTGGCAAAGAGGATAAGCAGAGATCCTCTCCCCGGAGAGAATTTCGCCCGTCTCACCTGCCTCGGCGCATGGCGTGAAGTTGGAAGGGCTTCGTCGCTCCTGATGACGAAGAATTCAAAGATAATGATAGACTGCGGGGTCGACCCGGCCGCCGTCGACTCTGACGACCCGGCAAGTGGCGCTCCTTATCTGGGAGCACCAGAGCTGTGGCCACTCAACTCAGTCGATGGAGTGGTGTTGACTCACTCTCACATGGACCACAGCGGATTCCTCCCCTATCTGTTCAGCATAGGGTATGACGGTCCCGTTTATATGACGGCACCGACGAGGGACTTGCTGCTCCTGTTGCTTATGGATTACGTTAAACTCGGAATGTCGGAGAACAGGAAGATACCCTACAAAATGGAAGATGTCAGGAGCCTGATAAGGCACACCGTCACTCTCAACTACAATGAGACAACGGACATATCTCCGGACGTCCGGGTGACACTTAGAAATGCCGGACACATCCTGGGTTCCTCAGTTGTGCATTTCCATATAGGGGAAGGCTTCCACAACCTGTTGATGTCTGGCGACATAAAATACATGAATTCCTGGCTGTTCAACGCTGCAGACAGCAGGCTTCCTAGGGTGGAAACGTTTGTCACGGAGAGCACCTACGGTGGCCGGAACGATTTTCAGCCCAGCAGACAGGAGGCAGGGGAGAGACTTGCTCAGATCATAAGGCTGGTGACCGAGACAAAGGGGAAGGTGCTGATACCCGTTTTTGCAGTCGGAAGGAGCCAGGAGGTAATGCTCGTACTTGAAGAGAAATATAGACTGGGGGAGATTCCGAAGGTGCCGGTATATCTGGACGGAATGATCTATGAGGCGACCAGCATCCATACAGCCTACCCTGAATTCCTTAACTCCAATCTGAGGGACCTTATAACACGCAAGAAGGAGAACCCATTCCTCTCAGATATTTTCAAGAGGGTCGATGCACCAGAAACGAGGGAAAACATCGTTAGTGACGTTGGCCCGCTGGTGGTGCTAGCCACTTCAGGTATGATGAACGGTGGACCGGTCATTGAATACTTCTCCAACTGGGCAGACGATGAGAGGAACTTCCTGTTGTTTGTGGGGTATCAGGCGGAGGGAACACTCGGAAGAAGGATACTGTCGGGAACAAAGCAACTCAATGTTCGCAGGAACAACGGAGTCCAGGAGGTCAAGATTGCAATGACGGTAGATACCGTGGATGGATTCTCGGGCCATTCTGACAGGAGGCAGCTCATGAAGTATATAGAAGCCCTCGAATTCAAACCGAAGAGGATCCTAGTGAACCACGGCGACGCAAGCAAGGCCACGGAGTTCTCGCGAGCACTTTCTCTGAAATTCGGAGTGGAAAGCTATGCTCCCTATAATTTAGAGACCGTGAGACTGAGATAATTTGCGAGGAATTTTAAATATATCTTCCTTATACGGTTAAGGAAGGATGTAGCAATGGTCAATTTCAAGGATATACCACCAGAGATGTTGATAAGGCAGATTTCGAACAAGCTATCAAAGGAAATTCAGGAGCCAAAGTGGGCAAAAGAAGTGAAGACCGGCCAGCACAAGGAGCGAGGACCGAACGAAGCTGACTGGTACTATATCAGAGTCGCATCCGTTCTCAGAAAGGTTGCGACGAACTCACCCATAGGGATAGAGAAGCTCGCCTCTCAATACGGAGGAAAGGTGGACAGAGGATCCAAGGCACACCACGCCGGAAAGGGATCAAGAAAGGTACTGAGGTCTGCACTGCAGGACCTTGAAAAACTGGGGTATGTGCTGAAAAGCAAGAAAGGAAGATCCGTTTCTTCCTCGGGAACTAAACTGCTCAATTCCGCAGCAAAGAACGCTTCAGTGGCACTGAAGGAAAAGGTTCCTGCAATTGAGAAATACATATGAGGGTTGAAAAGAATTGACCGATGATAGGGAACTAGAAGAGATCAAGAGAAGAAGGATGATGGACCTCCAGAATCAGGCAGCCGCTAGCCAGGATGCTCAGGAGAGAGAAGCAACCCAACGAAGGGCGGCTGAGAAAGAGAGACATGAAGCCATAAAGAGATTCGTGACTCCAGAGGCTTACGAGAGACTGACCAACGTCAGGCTCGTGAAACCAGAACTGGTCGAAAACGTGGAAAATCAAATAATAATGCTTGCCCAGTCGGGTCGCCTGAACAGGCTGATCGCAGACGCAGAGGTGAAATCCCTCCTGGCAAGATTATCAGAAAAGAGAGAGACAAAAATAGAGAGGAGATGAACAAATTTGGCTAGAAACAAGCATGTTGCGACGAAGAAGAGACTGATGGCAAAAGTGAACGAGAATTCCAGGGTTCCTGCCTGGGTTATGATGAAGACAAACAGGAGAGTTACCACCAATCCGAAGAGGAGGACGTGGAGAAGGAACAAGCTGAAGGAGTGAGATGAATGGCAGAGAAAGAAGTTGAGATGACAATATCACTGAGGGAAGTAGTTTATATTTCAAGGAAGAGAAGGAGTTCTGCGGCGGTATCGCTACTAAGGGCGAAAGTGGCACGCTTCATGAAAGTTCCTTCAGATAACGTTTGGATTGACGATTCAGTCAACAAGTTCATCTGGAAGAGGGGAATCGAAAAACCTCCAAGGAAACTGAGGGTAAAGATACTGAAACTGGAAGAGGACAATTCAGCTGAGGTACTTCTTCCAGATCAGGCATGATACAGGTAACAAGGATATTTAATTCTCCTTTTTTGGGAGTCTATCTCAGGACCTGGGAAGATTATACACTTGTGCCAAGGAACTCCGATAGAGACATCAAGAGTATGGCTTCACACTATCTCAAAACAGAGCCTATTGAGATGACCATCGGTGGCTCGAATCTTCTCGGTTCGATGGCCGTCATGAACTCTAACGGAATGATTTTCAGCAATATAGTAACAGAAGAGGAGCTCAAGAACATCCCAAAGGACGTCAACTATGCAGTCCTGGAAGACAACCTGAATGCTGTGGGGAACAACATTCTTGCTAACAACAAGGCTGCCCTCATCCACGAAGAGTTCAGCGATGAGTCCGTCAGGACAATTAGAGAGGTTCTAGGGGTGGAAGTTGTTAAGGGGAAATTCAAGGAAGTAAGGACGGTTGGGTCCAGCGGGCTGATTACATCGTCAGGACTGGTCATACCTCCTAATATGACAGATGATGAGATTGATGAACTCGGCAAGATATTCGGTGTGAAGGGAAGGGTAGGAACCGCTAACTTCGGCAGTCTTTACATCGGAGCTTCTGTCGTTTCAAACAGCAAAGGTGCACTGATAGGAGAAGACAGCACTACAGTTGAGATTTCTAACATTGAAGAAGCACTAAACCTATGAGAATAGAGAAGTGCGCTGGAGTTTACGAACCAGAGGACGACTCCTATCTCTTATTGGGCATTGAAGAAATAAAGGGCAGGATACTGGAGATCGGTTGTGGAACGGGTATCATAGGTCTGAGCTATGCCAAGAGTGGATCAGTTGTCACCCTTGTGGATATATCGGATAAGGCAACAAGGTGCGCGAGAAATAACGCAATTCAGAGCGGTCTCTCGGTGAATGTTGTCAGGACAAATATGTTTGATGGAATAAGGGGAAAATTCGACTGGTGCGTTTTCAATCCCCCCTATCTTCCCTCAGAAGCTCCTGTCGACCAAACCTGGACGGGCGGCACCAAAGGAAATGAATTGACCTTGGAATTCTTGAAAAAATTCAGTGAATATTCCGACCACGCTTTTTATATTGAGTCCTCATTATCTCACACGGAAAAGGGACAGTTTGAAGGACTCTCCTTCCGGACTGTGAACGAATTGGACTACGATTTCGAAGTCCTGAGCTTGGTGAAGGTCACCGTAGATGCCCGCTATTGATGATGAGATCAAGGAACTCGAAGCGGAGATAAAGAAGACACAGTACAACAAAGCTACGGAACACCACATCGGGAGGATCAAGGCAAAGATAGCAAGGCTCGAAAAGGTAAGAGAAGAAAGATCCAAGAAGGGAGCAGGAACAGGTTTTTTCATAAAGAAAGGAATCTATCCAAGCATCGGCCTGCTGGGTCCGCCTTCGGTTGGTAAGAGCAGCATTCTGAACGCGATCACAAACGCGGAAAGCAGGGTCGGAGCTTACGATTTCACCACTCTCTCCATAGTTCCAGGTGTGATGGAATACAGGGACATGAAGTTCAGGATACTTGACCTTCCGGGAGTCATCGAAGGAGCGCACGAAGGTAGAGGAAGGGGGAAGGAGGTCATTTCAGTCCTGAGGAACGTGGATCTGATTGTGGTCGTCCTTGATCCTTTCAAGTACGATCCGTCTTACATCGTCAAGGAGCTGCAGAGGGAAGGTATCCGGATCAACCAGAAGCCTCCGAAGATGTCCATACTGCTCAAAGACAAAGGAGGGCTGAACATTACCAAAGTGGGAAAATCCGAATTCGATACCGAGCTTCTAGAATCCATAAGCAGGGAGTTCGGGATAATAAACGCAGACATAATACTGAGACAATCCATGACTCCGGATGTTTTCATAGATGGTCTGCTTGGGAACAGGGTGTACATCCCTGCGATTTTCATCCTGAACAAGTCAGACACTCCAGAATTCCAGAAGGCGTATGAGTTCCTAGAATCACTCAACCTCAACCCCATCCCAACCTCCGTTACGAAGAAAAGGAACATAGATCTCCTGAAGGAGAAGATAGCCGGGAAGGTCAGGATGATCAGGGTGCATCTCATACCCTGGAATGCGCCTGCAGATGAGGAACCGATGGTGGTGAGAGAGGGAAGCACGGTCGAGGACGTTTGCAAGGCCGTTCACACAGAATTCGTCGAAAAATTCAAATTCGCCACCATTACGGGCAAATCAGTGAGATTCCCCAATCAGCGCGTGGGTTTGCAGCACAGGGTACAGGATGGAGATAGCCTCACCGTGTTCCTGAACAAGGGTTAAGTGGACTTTAAAAAAGCAGTCGGCATATAAAGACTGACCAATATTTTTATAGCCTTTCCTGATGAGGGGAGAAGCCTACAGGTAGTGAAAATTTGGCAGAGAGAGTACTTGCATTCGTGGACTTATTCGTGGATTCGCAGAGAATGGACGAGGTGATTTCTTCCCTAAAAGAAATAAAGAACGCTGTCCAGATATACGAGGTAACAGGTGAATTTGACGTTATAGTATTAGTGAATGTGGCTAGCATAGAAGAATTCAGGGATCTGCTCAAGAACAGAATAATGAAGATAGGTGGGATAAAGAGCACTGTCACTTCAATTGTGCTGAAATCGCACCGTAATCACACGCTTGAAGTCCCGGAATAATTGGATATTGTAATATTTTAATTGTTGGATGCGTTGAGATCGTTATGGCTATCACTTTAGGTATCTGGGCGCTCTGGAGGTCCAGCCTGTAGGTGTCATCATGCTGTCAATCGAAGACCTGTTCGTCGTTGCAGTGGTTTGGGGGGTAGTCATAGTATTCTCTTGGTTCTTTTCGAAATACCTCTTCACAGTATTCACGGGCGGCAAGAGCAGGCTCGACAAGTTTTTCAAGCCGATAGAGAATTTCATATATACTCTATCAG
>JAMCQR010000012.1 GCA_023379555.1 Thermoplasmatota archaeon
GATGCAAGTTCTCCCCAAACAGCGTCCTCTCCCCCATCTGCATCTATCACGATGATATCACCCTCCTTCGCGCGGTCAATCGCCTCAACTGGTTTCGCCCAGTCTCCGTTGACAGTCTTTACGGTCAAAGCTCTGCCAACGATTCTCGTGCCTTGCGGACTCCTCGATACTATTCCGTGAATAGCCCCTCCCCTGTGCATTGCGTCCGAAACATTGGAGGAAGACACCTTGGAGAGCGCCTCTACTATCTCGTCCTTTGAATACTTCCTGTACATGTCTCCATATTCTGCAACGCCGGTCGCAATGACCTTTTTTATTGCTGCCGTCTCCTCAGTTACGTTCGGTGCCTTGGTAATAGCTCCGCCCACAATTATGATCGAGGCACCTCTCTTGATAACGTCTGGGATGGACTGCTTGTTCAATCCCCCTGCAACCGCAATAGGAATCTTGGTTGCTGATACTACCCTCTCAAGAACTTTTAATGGGTTCTTCCCGATCATCTGCATGTCTATTCCCACGTGTTCGCAGAAGTATTTCACTCCCAATTTTTCCAGTTGTTTCACTCTCTCCTCCACGTTTTCCACCTGGAGGAGGTCAATCATTATCTCCGCCCCGTACTTCTTGCCGGCCTTCACTGCCTCAGTTATAGTCGGGTCGTCACTGATACCGAGGATTGTGACTATCTGGGCGCCACTCTTTGCCGCGATCTCTGTCTCAAATCCTCCGACATCTGCAGTCTTCATATCTGCCACGACTACCTTGTTGGGAAAATTACGCTTTATCTCTCTTATGGCCTGCAATCCCTCACTCTTGATGAGGGGGGTCCCAACCTCTATCCAGTCGGCTCCGCCTTCAACGGCCTCTTTTGCAACCTGAAGTGCCCTGCTCAGGTTCTCGAAATCCAAGGCTACCTGTAAAACGGGTTCCATTAGTCTCCATCTAAAATCTAAAATGACTACTTTAATGTATCAGGAAGGAACATTATTTCCATTAATTGCGTTTACGTCAGGAAAGTCAGGCCTTAATGACAGATATATGAGGTGATGAGAAACGTTATCAGCATTTTATTCGAATATTGTATTAATTTTTGAAAATTGTACCAATAATTAGTTTAAATAAGTACGAGTCAAAAGGACATGAGGTATTTGATTGTACTGATGTTGGCAGTGGTCATCAGCATGATGACTGTGCCTCTAGGGTCTGCCACCACCATGCACGCGACTATAGACACACAGACGGATGTCGCAAACGTGAACACAACCAGCAACTACGTGCTCTACTACACCTACCCTGCAGGGAGCAATGCTTCGAACCAGCTCAACGGTACAGCAATGTGGCTAAACGCAACTTCCTATGTGAATGCAACGACAAGGCAGGAAATACAGCAGGACATGAACCAGGTAGAGATCAACGGTAACACTTCAGCTGGTGGCGTAAATGCTACTGGGACTTCCAGCACAAACAGGACTGTAATTCATGTCATAAATGCGACCATTTCTTACCACGTGCATGCATTCGCAAACCAGACAAACCTCACCGTCTACAGGAACATGACATTTCACCTGACTGCTACAAATATTACGAAGAAGACAGGAGGGAATTCAACGGTAATAGACATGTCATGGAGAGCATTTGGTGTTCAGGGGAAACTGGAAAGCACATTCCATGGGAATCTAGCGGTGAAAATGCCATTCGTGAACTTAAGTGTGAATGAAAGCATCACCAGCAATATTGACGTCAACGAACTTGGTGATCTGAGTCTGGGGCTTGGAAGCGGAAACTCGGGTTCGCTTGATCTCAGCGGGCTATTCGAACAGATAGGATTCAACGGCGATATTGCATCCTATAATACAGTAAATTTCCATGTATTTAGCAAACCATTGACCAGCTGGGTTAGAGTTTACGACAGCAGTGCGAATACAACAACTTTCTACTACAATGCCACGACCAACTATACTATAAACTCCACGATAAACGAAAATGGAAGCATATACACCCTGAAGCTCAGAATTGATCCTAATGCTGCCATGACGATGAACGGTGACGCAGAGGTAACGTCGGCGAATGATCTTGCCATTGTTTCTGCCTCAAATCAGGGGCTTTCCACAACTTACATAATTGGCATCGTAGTGGTAGCAGTCGTGCTGATAGGTGGCATTTCAGGTTACGTCATTAGCAGAAACACAAAGAAGAAGTAGAATTTTTTCTTTTATTTTTCTTAATTTTCTCCCCAAAGACTGATCTTTATATCGACTTCTGGGAAAATCGTATATAGTGAAGTAACAGTTATTGCCTAATGAGGAGAGTCTAATTGGAGACATCCACAAGAAAGAAAGTTACCATAGTTTCAGCGGTCGTTGCGGTCTTAATAGTCATTGCTGTGGTATCGCTCTACTACTGGGGACCTTTCTCACTGTATGGCAACAGCGAGAGACAGTTAACTCTGATTGCGTCTGAGGATAGCCAGAGCATAATATCTGGGCAGAACATCACTTTGCGATTGGGAATATACAACAACGGACCTACGTCGATCTTCAACGTAAGTGACTTGTGGCCCACCATTGGAGGGGAGAAGATTCGACTTACTATCTCTCCCTGTAGCCTAGATATTCCTTATGGTTTTGCTGTTGTTCCGGGCAATGTTTCAAGCAGCTCCATCGTAACTGCAAAGCCCCTAAATATGTGGCAGCCTGGGGTGTACATGTGCCCACTTATCTACATGGTGAGCAGTTACAAGATATTGGGCCTGAGCAGCAATGGGTACATCCTTTCCCAAGGCAATTCATTCAATTCATCTAGCAACTTACTAATACCAATCACGCTATCCAATGCAGTCACGTTTTCAGGATACTGGGCTCCCTCAAACTCCATCAACGGTTCATATCACTTCGTATATTTCCCAGCTGGCCAGTACACAGTTATAGTCGCCGACGAGTGGGGAGCGGTTGCATTCCTCCATTTCACGGTGACTTCATATATCATACTTCCTGTTTGATCTCTTTATCTCCTCGACCCTCTTCTTCAGTTTTACGTCAGATTCAGATACAATTCCCACTAGGTCTGCCCTGGCGGCTTTCACTATTGCATTTGAATAGGCTCTGGAAATCTTGCCTGCATCGTTACTTGATGCCTTGTAGATGTCTGGAATTTCGTATATTATCCCGTGCTTAGGCGGTGTTCCCCTTCCCTTTCTGAACCTGAAAAAAGCCTTTTCAGCACCTATTATCTGCACCGTACTTGCCGAACTAAGGGCCAGATTCTTGGTTCCGCCAAACGACTTCAGCAATCTTGCAGCAACCTTGTACCCAACAATCTTCTTCAGATTGGGAGCGCTCCTATCGACGTATTCATCCAGTGAATGTTCCAACTCTTTTACAAATCCCCGAATCTCGGTCAAAATTTTTGAAATCTGTTCGGAAAAACCGCTATTTACGGATGTCGCATACTTCATAAAAGTAGATGTTTCTTCCACTTTTTGAGCGAGAAAGTTTTCAAACTTCTCCATCTCATCGAGGGTGGTAATTATCTTTTCTATTAGCTGATCTTCCGTCAGTTTCGACGATAACAATTTCCTGTTCAGAAGTTCGAGGCTGTCGCGTAATGCCGAATAGTCTATTCCTTTCTTCTTGAACCCGGGAGAGAGCGAGACATCCTGTCCATTGAAGTTGGATTTTCCGTTTTGTAGAATATCCAGATAGATCGTAGAGAACTCTTCTTTAGTAATTGCTAGCTCTTTTCCTTCCCCTTTGAGTTTATCGACGGAAACTAGGTACAGCATCATCCATTGAAAAATGGCTAACATAAATACTTTGGTGACTCAATGGTCCGTAAACGTAACGTCTCTCTCAAATATAAATAACAAATGTCAATCAAGGAAAGTGAGAAATGTAGATTTTGATTCGCTGCTTAATCTATTTGAAAATGAATTGAGTACTCAGACAGGTGACCTGGCAACTTTTGTTGTGAAATTTCTAAACAAAAGGGTTCCACACTACAACTGGGTTGGAATCTATATGATTGATGGGGAGAATCTCGTGCTTCGAACTTACTCGGGCCCTAGGGAAACAGAACACACCAAGATAAAGGTAGGAGACGGGATTTGCGGACTCGCGGCTAAAGAGGAGCTGACTGTCGTCGTACCCGATGTCTCAAAAGATTCTAGATACATTGCTTGCTTCCCGGAAACGAAGTCAGAGCTGGTGGCACCAATCTTTAGGGATGGGAAGGTAACTGGAGAAATCGATATTGACAGCGATTCCGTCGCCCCATTCTCGAACAACGACAAACATTTCTTAGACCGAATAATAAACTTAATAGGGATGAGGCTATAACTAAAGAAGAGGAGATTTGTGACAGCTTCAAGTATTATCAAGTATTCTACAGGTGGTTTAATGTCTAAAAGAAAGTACTCTAAGTATGAGAAGGCTAGAATAGTTGGTGCTAGGGCCCTCCAAGTATCGATGGGGGCACCCATTATCATAGAGATCCCAAAGAATGTCATAGACCCTTTGAGGATAGCTTTAGTCGAATTCGAGAACGGGGCAATACCGATGACAGTCAAGAAGAGATCGAGGACAAAGTAGGTTCTCCATGAAGAACTGGAGCGGACACATAATTTTCCCTCAAACTTTTGAATGGAAACAGTTAGAGAAAAGCTTCCGCGGTTTGATGGAACTTTTTTTCAGGGAAACGAATGAAATGGAAGATGAACCGGATCACAGGGATGTGATCATTATGCTTAATATGCAGGACATCAAGAACAACAGAAAACCTGAGGGCTACACAAGGGAAGGAAAATTGAGGATGATTTTTCCACTCGATAGGAAAGAGATAACCATACTGGCACCGCTGCCGGAGACTTATGTTAGAGACGTTTCAGAAGATATGAGCAAGTATCTCATTTCGAAGAAGATCAGGCACGTCCTGGAATTCGACCAGATGAAGTATACAGCTTACAGGAAGAAGAGAAAGTAATAACTCTTGGACGGCTTAACTTTATTCTGCGATATCTGTACTAATCCCTGGACCAGAAGCTGAAATCAAGCCAGGAATTCAACAATTCTTTTTGCACCCTCTTCTAGATCTTTATCTGAAAGGGCAAAAGACATCCTAACCTTATTTTTTCCAGATGGGCCAAAGCCAGATCCAGGTGTAACCAGAACCTTCTCCTTCTTCAGAAGTTTTTCTGAGAACTCCTCTCCAGTCATCCCGTTTCTCAGTTTAGGAAATGCATAAAATGTTCCAGCCGGTTGTCGGAACTCAATCTTGTCACTTTTTGACAGGATGGAGTTAAGGATATCTCTCCTCCTCATGAATGTGTTTCTCATATTCAGTGGAAAATTTGGATCATCAAAAGTCTTCAAAGCTGCATACTGAGAAACAGAAGGTGCACATGTGATTGTCTGTTGTTGGTACGAGTCTATGTAGTTTGTGAATTCCGGAGGAGGAATCAGGTAACCAATCCTCCATCCAGTCATAGCGTGACTCTTGGAGAAACCGTTGATCACAAATGTCCTGTCTTCCATCCCGGGGAACGATAGGGGCGAGATGTGCTTTCCCTCGTAAATGATGCTCTCATATATCTCGTCAGAAGCGACGTACAGGTTGTGGTCGATTGCAGCATCAACTATTCCCTTCATGTCCTGTTGAGAAGCGACCCACCCGTGAGGATTTGAAGGAGAGTTGATTAGTATCAACTTTGTCCTATCATCTATCATCGCGTTGAGCGCATCAATATCGGGGCTCCCGTCCTCCATCGACGGAAAGTACCGGGGCACTCCTCCTGCTATCTTTATGATTTCGGGATAAGAGACGAAGCTCGGGTCCTGGATGAGAACGTTGTCTCCGGGATCTATCACGGACTGAACCGCCATATTGACCGCGAACTTAACAATCGTAACTATCACGTTTTTCGGAACGACGCCCTTGCCAGTCATGGAACTATACTTCTGGGCTATCTTTTCCCTGAGTTCCTTGATACCGAGAGATGAGGTGTAGTGGGTCTTCCCCTCTCTTGCCTTTTGGGCTGCATAATCTATAACTCCTTCTGGCGTTGTGGCGTCGGGTTCTCCAACTCCAAACGAAATAGCTTTTTCTCCTTTCTCCTTCAGTTCAGCGAATTTGTTGTTCAGAGAAACGGTGGGAGAGGGCAATACTGCTTTGAACTTAATTGAAACCATTCCCGCTTATAACCGATTTTGATATTTAATTTTGATTAAGTTGGACTTCTACCCTCTCATTCTAGATGCACTTTTTCTTCATCAAGGGTTTGCACTGTTACCGCAAAATACTGTGTGATGTTGTGGAACGATGTGAAATCCTCATTGCTGCGTTTGATAGAGAAAATTCATTTTTTCACTTTCTTCATTTGGTAGAAGGGCACTCAACCCTAATGTCTGGGAAGAGAGATTCTGGAAAATCCCTTGACCCTGAGAGACGGTCGATATGAAATGGACTTCGAAGATCTTGAAAAGAAAGTGAAGGAATCCAGGGCAAGAGTGCTAATACTTTGTTCACCTCACATAAATTTTGCCGCAATTTCCTATGAATTTGCAGACAGATCCGTGACATGCACTTCAGCCTCCAAAACATTCAATCTTGCAGGACTACAGATTTCCAACATCGCAATACCCAACGAAAGGCTTCGAAAAGATTTATTGAAATCTATAGAAACGACTGGCGTGGATCTACCCAATGCATTTGCAGCTACTGCAGCTCAAACAGCCTACAATGATAGCGAAGAGTGGCTGGATCAATTCCTGGAATATCTGAAGTGCAATCTTGAGTTTCTCAAGGATTTCATCAAGAAGAATATTCGTAAAGGTAATAGAGCCGGATCCTGAATAGTCTCAGGATCTCCTTCTGAAGGAGGCAAAAGTAGCATTCAACAATGGGAAAGTATTCCGGACTGGAGGGGCAGGATTAGAAAGAGTCAACAGCGCGTGTCTTCGTTCGATTCTTAATTCGGCACTGAACATGATTGCAGCTGCGTTGCAAAACTACAGAACGGGAACCCTTTAGTCGGTTTCATGTGGTGTAACGAAATACCCATATTTCTGGATATTCAGTTACACGGGATTTAAGAAATAATTAGAGATACCTTGCCATGGCATATCTCAGTATGAATGACGTCTTGGATGAACTAATACTTCAAGAAAAGAACGTATTCACCCTTGGAGATGCAGCGAGGATAATGCACAAGGATAACGGATATGTATCAAAAATGCTAGCTTCAAACAGAAAAGTGGTTAGAATCGAGCGAGGGAAATTCTTTATCAATAAAGGAAAAATTTGGGATTTGTATGAGATAGCCTCCCAATTAGTTTTTCCAAGTTATATAAGTCTCTTTTCTGCATTCCAGTATTACTCAGTTACTGAACAAATCGTGAAAAGATTCAGCGTTATAACCTTAAAACGGCATAGGACCATTTTTGTCGATAATAACACCATTGAGTTTATTGCAATAAGAAGAGAGAGATTCTTTGGCTATACAAGAGATCAGAACAGATATGTTGCATTCTTAGAGAAAGCAATAGTTGATTCGATCTACTTGAACACCCCTCCATTATCGTATGTGGAAGAGGCATTTCTAGCTGCATTCAACAGAAAGAAGATAGAAGTAGACAGGCTAATTGATTACTCTATAGAGATGAAATCTAAGAAAGTTATGAAGAGCGTTGGTCATCTACTTGAAATGAAAGGAGTAAAATCGAAAAAGCTGAGGGGTGCAATAGGTGATCGATGAAGGAAATCTCTTGAGGAAAGCCAGCGGGTTCAGAGATATACGGCAGATCGAGAAGGATTATCTCCTAACTATGATACTCAGAGAAATTTCCTCGGTCTTTACTACCGAAATCATATTCAAAGGAGGCACTTGTCTAAAGTATTTCTATAACCTGAACAGATTTTCTGAGGATCTAGACTTCGCTGTTGACCCGTCACGCACTGGAGAAATGATAGGAAGAGTTTACGACAAAATAAATGCTGTCTTTGATAACTTAAACGAACAATATTCTGTTGTAGAAAGGGAGCATAGAGGACATAGGGAGGGAGATAACGTTGTTGGAGTAAATTTCGAAATAAGAGTCAGAGGGCCTTTGAATGCAAGGACTGGACAACTACAGAATATAAAAATTGATCTCAGCACGGGGAATGATCTTGTCTTGGAACCAGATACGAAATTCCTATTGCCTCAATATGAGGACATAACCGTTTTTTCAATTCTTGTCATGAAAGTCGATGAGATCGTATCCGAGAAAGTAGCAGCTATCCTCGAGAGGAGCAGAATGCGTGATATCTACGATCTATATTTCCTCTTACACGTTAGAGGGGCGAAATTTAACGAAGAATTGGTGATAAGCAAAATGGAAAAGAGAAATGAGTCATTTGATAGGAATAATCTCATCAGGAAGATATCAGAGGCAAACAACAAGAAGAGGTGGAAGTCAGAACTTTCCTATCTGGTTGATCCTCTTCCTGAAATTTCCGAGGTGACAGATTTGCTCAATAAGATTATAGAATAGGACTTCTTCCATTTAGTCTGAATTGAGGAATGAAAATGCGCATATCCTCTCAGCTGAGGTAACCATTTATAACTCATTTTGTATTTGATTATTCAAGGTAAGAAAATGGTTTCATTAAGTGATAGACACAACGCAATGTTATTCCAAAAAGTGACTGTAAGAAGGACGTGAGTAAATGGAAAGGACCGGTTCTCCAGGTGACAAGGGTAAGAGGGTTTTCAAGAGTATTCAGGATTGGTGGCCTGACAGGTTGGATCTAGGAATCCTCCGTCTGAATTCGTCGAAGTCAAACCCCATGGACAAAGATTTCTCTTACAAGAGGGAGTTCAAGAGTTTGGATTTTGCAGCGGTGAAAAAAGATATAGCTAAGCTATTGAAGGACTCGCAAGAATGGTGGCCAGCTGATTTCGGCAATTATGGTCCTTTGTTCATTAGAATGGCCTGGCACGCTGCTGGAACTTACAGGGTAGGAGACGGCAGAGGTGGGGCAGGCTCTGCTCAACAGCGTTTCCCTCCCCTTAACAGTTGGCCAGATAACGTGTTACTTGATAGGGCCAGAAGGCTCCTCTGGCCGATCAAGAAGAAATATGGAAGGAAGCTATCGTGGGGCGATCTGATCATACTCTCCGGTAATGTCGCATTGGAGACGATGGGTTTCAAGACGTTTGGTTTTGGCGGAGGCAGGGAGGATGTTTACGAACCGGATGAGTCAGTTTACTGGGGAAGCGAGGGAGAATGGCTTGCGGATAAGCGTTACTCTGGTGAAAGGAATCTGGAAAACCCTCTCGCAGCCGTTCAGATGGGGCTGATCTACGTTAATCCGGAAGGGCCCAACAGCGTTCCCGATCCCATTGCTGCAGCAAGAGACATCCGTGAAACATTCGCCAGAATGGCAATGAATGACGAAGAGACGGTTGCACTGATTGCTGGTGGCCATACGTTTGGGAAAACTCACGGGGCAGGATCACCAAACTTCGTGGGACCGGAACCAGAGGCTGCACCGATAGAGAATCAAGGAATAGGATGGATTAGCAAGTTTAAATCAGGAAAGGGAGACGACACGATAGGGGGCGGACCCGAAGTCACCTGGACGACGACACCAACAAAATGGGGGATGGGTTTCCTTGAAACTCTCTACAGGTATGAATGGGAACTAACGAAGAGCCCCGCCGGGGCATATCAATTTGTAGCCAAGGGAGGGACAGAGGCTAGAAAAATACCATATGCACAAGACCCAAAAAAGAAGCGGTCTCCAACTATGCTGGTAACAGATCTTTCACTGAGGCTTGATCCAGCATACGAGAAAATATCACGACGCTACTTGGAGCATCCAGACGAGTTTGCAGATGCATTTGCGAGAGCCTGGTTTAAACTGACGCACCGCGACATGGGGCCAAAGGCGAGATACCTTGGCCCCGAGGTGCCGGAGGAGGACCTGGTCTGGCAGGATCCAATTCCGCGTATTGATCACAAGCTCATAGGCAGGAAGGACATTTCTGATCTGAAAAAATCCATTCTTGCCTCAGGACTTAAGGTGAGAGAGCTCGTCTACACCGCATGGTCGTCTGCATCCACATTCAGGGGGAGTGACAAGAGGGGAGGGGCGAACGGTTCTCGCATACGGCTCGATCCACAGGTGAACTGGAAGTGCAACCAACCTGAACAGCTCAAGAAGGTTCTCAGGACCCTAGAAAAAATTAGAAAAGACTTCAATTTAAATGCAAAGGGAGGAAAGAAGGTGTCACTTGCTGACCTCATAGTTCTTGCAGGAAATGCAGGAATAGAGAGGGCTGCGAGAGAAGGTGGATACAAAATCGAAGTCCCCTTTGTCCCGGGAAGGATGGATGCGCTTGAAGAACAGACCGATGTGCAATCTTTCTCCTTTTTAGAACCTAAAGCAGATGGTTTTCGCAACTACGCATCTGCATCCATTGGAACGAAAGAGGAATTCCTGCTAATCGACAAGGCACAGTTGCTCACGCTCACCGTTCCCGAGATGGTCGTCCTCGTGGGAGGAATGAGAGTGCTTGATGCAAACTATGACCACTCGCAGAAAGGAGTGTTCACAGAAAGACCTGGTGTGCTGACCAACGACTTCTTCGTGAATCTCCTGAGCAATGAAACGGAATGGAAACAGAGTGGAAAATCTCAGACTCAGTTTGAGGGAAGGGACAGGAAATCTGGGAAGGTCAGATCGACCGCCAGCAGGGTGGACCTGATCTTCGGCGCTCATTCCGAGCTCCGTGCGGTGGCAGAAGTCTACGCAAGCAGTGATGGTAAAGAAAAATTCGTCAGGGATTTTGTAGCCGCTTGGGCAAAGGTGATGAACCTGGATAGGTTCGACTCGAAGAGATAGCGCCAAGAGTTTCAATCATAATTTATTCCAAGACATGCTGTAGGAAAGCATGATCTCGCTCTACCGTTGCATTCCAATGGACTACGAGGAATGCCTCAACCTGCAGAGGAGACTGAATCAAGAGAGGAACGAAGGCAAGATCGGTGATACGATTATCGCAACAGAGCATGAGGACACGTATACGGGAGGGATCCATTTCAAGCCAGGGAACATGGATAACTACTCTGTCCCCATAATACAAGTAGAAAGGGGGGGTAACCTGACGTACCACGGAAAGGGTCAGCTGGTCCTGTATTTTGTGTTCAACCTGAATGATAGGGGAATTAATGTAAGGAACCTGATTGAGCAGGTCCAGACTGCACTAAACCTCACTCTTATGAGCTACGGTCTGAAAAGCGATGGGCGTCTCTTCAAGGAAACGGGAGTGTGGGTTGGAGAAAGAAAGATATGTTCCATCGGTTTTGCAGTGAAGGGATTTTCGACCTTTCACGGAATCGCTGTAAACCTCAACACCGACCTCAGTAAGTTTTTCAACATTAATCCATGCGATATGGACCCTGGATTCATGACTTCACTGGCCAAAGAGACGGGACATAAGATTGATGAGATGGAGTTCCTGGAAAAGATGATAGACTATCTCTCAAAAGTCTTCGAAGAAGATATCAGAATGGAGGATTGCGTCAACATTAAAAACTGATTTGTTTTATTTTTATAATGAAATAATTTTAAAACTGAGAAAAATATATATCTTTTCTCCTAATTTAGTTATATGATTGCGCAGGATTTTTTGGACGCAGATGAAATTAAAAAGATGATTTCATCTCACATGCTTGCAGATGGGCTTCCGCTCATACTCAATCTCCAGAAAAGCAAGGGGATGAAGCTTTTCGACATGGAGACGGGTAAGGAGTTCCTTGACTTCTTTGGTTTCTTCGCCTCAAACGCCGTCGGGATGAACCACCCGGACATGTTCGAGAAGGACTTCCTCGAGGACCTGAAGTGGGCAGCGATCACGAAGGTCACAAACTCTGATATCTATACTCCAGAGATGGCGAGGTTTGTAGACACATTTGCAAATGAGACCGGACCGGACTACATGAACCATTTCTTCTTTATTGACGGAGGTGCACTAGCTGTGGAAAATGCGCTCAAAGCTGCATTCGACTGGAAGGTGAGGAAGAATATGATGGAGGGAGCGAAGGGAGAAAAAGGTTCAAAAATCATCCACCTGAAGGAAGCGTTCCATGGAAGGAGCGGATACACGATGAGCATGACTAACACCTACGATCCCAATAAGACAAAATACTTCCCAAAGTTCGACTGGCCACGACTGACCAATCCCAAGATAAATTTCCCCTTAGATGCAGATTCAGCTGAGGAAGTGGAAAAACTGGAAGATAAGAGCATTAGCGAGATGGAAACAGCATTCAAGAAGAACAAGAACGACATTGCCGCATTCATAATGGAACCCGTACAGTGCGAAGGTGGAGACAACCATTTCAGGAAAGAGTATGTCCAGAGGGCAATGGAGGTCGTTCACGAAAACGATGCACTCTTCATAGTTGATGAGGTTCAAACCGGAATGGGAGTGACCGGAAAGTGGTGGGCACATCAGCACCACGATATCGAACCAGATATCCTCGCATTCGGTAAGAAGTCGCAGATCTGCGGCATAATGGCTGGTAAGAAAATTGATGAAGTGGAAGACAACGTCTTCAAGGTCTCGAGCAGGATAAACTCTACGTGGGGCGGAAACCTAGCAGACATGGTCAGGTCTACAAAGATAATTGAGATCATGAAGAAGTACCAGCTTGTGAGAAATGCAGAAAAGATGGGCTCAATCATCGTCGAATTCCTGAATGAGATGCACGACAAGTATCCAAACCTCGTGGTCAACCCAAGAGGAATAGGAACGCTCGACGCTCTTGACTTCAAGACAACCAAGGCAAGAGACGAATTCTTTGACCGCCTCTACTCGAAGGGAGTAGTGGTTCTGAAAGCTTCTGAGAGAACGATTAGACTGAGGCCTCCACTCATTGTGAGCGAGGACGATATAAGCCAATTCTCAGAAAAAGTGAAGCTAGTACTCAGGGAGATGTCCTGAATAACCTGACAAATATTTTATTTATTCTTTATATTCAACTGACCAATGGACTTTAGGGTAACCAAGGAGAAACAGGACGATGAGAAGGAACAGGAAAGGGCAGTCAGTGCGGAGATATACTTCGAAAGGGGTTCCAGATACCTCGCGCTAAAGAAATACAAGGATGCGATCGATAACTTTCAGAAAGCCCTAGAACTGGACAAGGGCGATTTCGAAACGCGGTTCAATCTAGCCGTGACTTACTTTCATTCTGGAAAATATGACAAGGCACTGGAAGTGTTTGATGAGCTCGTAAAGGAAGGAAGGGGGGATCAGGATCTCTTTTTCAACATAGGTAGCATCTATCTCGAGAGAGGAGACTACAGGAAGGCAGTAGAGAACCTTGAGAAGTGCATACAGCTGGACGAACTGTACCTCGAAGGTTTCGTCAACCTGGGGAATGCGCACTTCTATCTTCAGGAGTATGACGATGCAATCAAGAATTATGATATATCGATAAAACTCAACCCACAGAATGCGGATTACTTTGTCAACAGGGGCCTTGCATACATGGGTAAGGGAGATAACGCTACAGCTGCAGCCGACCTGGAAAAAGCTCTTTCGTTGGACCCTTCTAACAACAAAGCGAAATTGAATTTGCAGAAGATAGAGTCAGAGAGCTAGGCCTTCACTGCGCTGACAATCTTTCCAAGAATTTCAGGATCGTTTTCCGCAATAGTTCCTGTTACGACTGCTGCGGCACCAGCGTCAATCATTTTCCCTGCCGTTTCGGGATCCCTGATACCTCCTCCGACAATGACAGGTATCGTCATCTCCCTGCAGACGGATTTTACTACTGCTGGATCTATACTCTGAGGCGCACCCGACCCTGCTTCCATATAGATTGCGTGGAACCCGATAAGTTCGGCTGCACTTGCATAATCAAGAGCTGTAGATACATCTTGTCTCCCGATCAATCTCGCACCTCCGACTTTACCCACTGTCATTCCAGGTTCAAACACCAAGTAAGCAACCGAAATGACTTCCATTCTTGTACTCTTCAAAAGTCTTGCAGACTTGACTTGGTAACCCATGACATACTTGAGATCATTAGAGTTGAGGAGGCTGAGGTAGAAGATTGCATCCGCCCGTGGTGAAAAACCATCGGGGCTTGAAGGGAAGAGGATCACCGGTTTCTTGGTGGACTTCTTTATGGCTACGATCAGGTCATCCACGGATTTCTGGTCAGTCCCAGTTGATCCCCCGACCATGATCGCGTCACTTCCAGATCTATTGATAATATCCAGTACATTTTCGACATTACCCGGGCCATTCTTCTCAGGGTCCAACAGAGTCAGGTGTCTTATCCGTCCATATTTTATGTTCTCGAGAATCATACAGCACTACCAACTAGGAAGGCTATCAGTCCAACTACCATTCCGATCTTGATGAGATTCTGCCCTTTGGTTTGGTCATTGAAGAAAAAGAAAACCGAAGCCAGGAATATCGCATCAGATAATGCAACAGTAAACGCGTAAAACCCGTTCCACTTGAAGAAGATGTAAGGGATAGGCGTGAGTGAGACTGCAACAACTATCAGTACAGCGGCTGCAACAAGGCTCAGGCCTTTGCCTATTTTCTTCGGAAGGGTAGTCCGGTTGATGTCACCCGACACATCCTCCACGTCTTTTACGATCTCCCTGGCAAGATTAGCAAGGAATGCCATGATTGAAAGGATGATCACGACATAAGTCAGCCTGATGGAAAGACTGCCGTAGATGAAAACAAGACCCACAAGAGAAGATATTATCACATTACCCACGAGGCCCCACGCCTTCGTTTTCCACTCATACGTCACCAGAAGGAAAACGGCTACAGCCGCGATCAGGAATTGCGATATGTTGAGTGTGAAAATGGAAAGTATCAGTCCTCCTGCAAATAAAGCGATCGCAAGGTACTTCGCTGATCTTCTAGAAACCTGGCCAGAAGGAATGGGTCTGTTAGGGTGATTTATCTTATCAGTTTCTACATCAAAGTAGTCGTTCAGGATATTCCCTCCCAAGAGAATTAGGAATACTACTGCCATAGCAAGGTACAGCTTTGGATGCAAAAGCCCCCTAATGCTCTCCACTGCAATGACACCACCTATGACGGTCCCGAAGGAGGCCATCACAGCATTTATAGGTCTCATCAAGGCGAGATATCCTTTCATGCCTAAAACCGAAGGTGCATCTGTTAAATAAGTCCTTCTAAATATAGTATTTTTATAGAGATTCTAAAATTTTTAAATACTCTTCTCGCCCAGCGTCAGATTTTATCCCCTTCTCATTGAAGTTGGTGCTTCCAGCTTTGTAACCCTGATTGTGAAGGGCGTCCAATATTTTGTTTTTCTTGATCTCCCTCTTTCCATTCGAGTTTTCATGGAAGAGAAACATCAAGTCCTCGTTCTCAAAGTTGCTGAAGATTCTTCTGGAATTTTCAGCAAAAGGAAAGGCCTCTATTTCCCTTAGGAGTGCAAGATTGTACATTTTTCCAGAATACAGTGGTCCAACCGTCTTTCCTTCTACATCGAATAATTTGAATTTCTTGATAGACTCATCAGCGACCTTGTTGCCTTTCTTGAATCTCACAAAGACTCTTATGAAGTGACCCTCCCTGAGGACCAAAAGCGGTTCCCCTGCCCTTCCAAGAGCGGCACCTCTTTCCATGACATATTTCAGGAAAATTCTTGTTGATATCTCCCTTGCGAATGTTCCTTTCATTGACATTGAACCGTATATCCTGAGTC
>JAMCQR010000013.1:0-9744 GCA_023379555.1 Thermoplasmatota archaeon
TCCTGCCCATGAGCGGCATCGATTCCTGAGACTGAACCTTCCCCTCTCTCAGCCTCATCTCCTGGTACTTCACCCACAGCATAGCCATCCATTCCGGCATCTCCTCGGGCTGCATGAAGTCGTAGTCGGTCAGATAAGGGCGGACAGTTTGATCGAAGCTCCCTCCGCTGTGTCCTCCCATCTCCACTCCATCCCTGTGCACGCCATGACTGTTCTCCATCTCGCTCCTACCCTTCTGCTCAACCAGGACCCACCCCGGTGAGAGTGGACCCTCATACCTGTAATACCTGATGTGACCCCTCTGCCATCCCTCCCTGGGATAATACGTCGCAGGCTTGCATATCACTTCCTTCCAAACAGTCATCACCATCATCGTCGGTGCGCTGTTTATGTCAAGAGCCAGCTTCCTCAAATTCGCTTCATTCATTTCTTCACCCTCTCCTGAACGGAGGTTCTCTACCCGCCAATCCCCGCGGGACTTCGCGGGGCTGCTAAAAGTCACCGGACGTCCACTCTATCCGGCGGCATTATTCTACGGGTGAATTATAAACGTTCTGTTAATTACAGCCTTGTTGTTTTTTTAGAAATTCCCAGCCTAACTCAAGAGAAAGGGAGAATGGTACGCGACAGTGTCCCAAGGTCCCGTCAACATAGAATGTAACAGACGGGTGGTGGACCGTACGATTAAGAAACGTGTTGATCCTGTATCGTTTCTATATGCCACACCTCGACTGACTCTTCAGTGCGTTGTTGGAAAGGAAATCATCTCTAATAAATGAAGAAACTGTGCTTTCATAGAAAAATGGCAAGCGCTACCACTGATAAGGCCCTTAAAGTCGAAAAACTATTTCAGATTCGACAATAAAAAATTCTATTTCGATGTTCCAGCTACTTCTGTTCTGATAATATATCGAAAAATTATAGACAGGTGTGAAGACTGCGAGAATATGACTAAAGCCTATGTTTGCTCTTTAGACTTGATCAAGGAGGCCAATAGAAACATCGCAATTTATATTAGAAGACTAACAAAAATTGAGAAAGAACCTTCAAACCATGGTTCAAATTGACCCTAATGCTACGACTGATCGAATCAATATGTAGGACTATGAGATTAGTCTGGCAAAGCTTACCTCAAATCTTTAAATACTTGGTGTAATTGCTACTTTTAAGGAAATAAAAATGGGAAAACCTATTAAAACAATACTAGCGGTTGTTACGATCGTTATTCTTATCACATCCGGTACTGTGTATGCATGGCATCACCAGACTGCTGTAGAGAAAGTCCCCACCCGTTTGATCGATTATTATGTTTATTTTTACAAGGATGTCTACGACATTCAATTTACTATAAATAACAGCCAATATGAGTCATTAGTAAATAGCAATACTCCCAACCCAGACACGACTTATCTTGAGTTCTATGTAAATAGCAGATACAGCGATTCAGCCTTTCCAGTTTATAATGCTGCCGTATACAGCGGCACTAATGATCCAGTGGGAGAGCCTTTATCTCAACGAATAGTTGTAAACGAGATCAATTCAATTTTCCTTAAAGAGAATCCGTCCTTGATTATGAACATATCCACCTTTGAATCTAGTTATAAGGCGATCTACAAGGGTTATGAAAGCATTCTATGGCAGGAAACTGAAGACCTTGGAATCACGCTGTTGAATTCAGTCAGCACCATAGCATCTTCAATAGATGACATAATAGAAATAATTCGAGGCTATGTATCAGGGAACGACCAGGCAGAGCTTAAGAACATGGCCTTACTTATCTCAGACATTCTTGAAGGGGCCCCCGGCTTAACTCAGCATTTTAGCCAAAACAACATTTCGAGGACTGATTCTGTCCTTGTAACCAGCGGACTCGTAAGCAGTGACTATTTCAGCAGTGCTGACGCCATACGCGGACTTTTCTCCCTTCCTAGGTCCAGTTATCCTCAGTTCTTGACTGACCTCTATATGGCTAATTATGAGACTCCCCCTACTGACGGAGTTTTAACAATATCAAGTTCTTTTCTTTCGAACCTTGTGAACGATATTTCTTCGATGGGATTGCAATCGTTCCTGTCCGTCTTTGAATACCTTCTGGACAACCCCTCACTGTATATTGCTTTGGAAACCACTGGATGGGAATTGCTTGGAGGATTTTTTGAATTCAGCATTCCACTTGCCCTTGCTGCTGCCATTTCTTCCTTTATAGGTCTAAAGTTCAGACCTGTTGCAGATTATTTGAGCCTAGAAGAGAAGATAGAACAAGAAATATTTAAGACCCTGATGAATGAAATAGACAAAGAGGAAGCTCACACCTCAGTCTATATCGGATTCCCCCATTACAGCCACATTTCCAATGTATCCGATGTCATTGATCTCGTTTACAACTATTCGTTGATGCTGGGGATGACAGAACTTTGGTACAAGGTTAATTCTCAGTACCTTCAATACAGTGACCCTAATTCTGGACAGATCCCAACAGATAACTTCACAATTGTGAATTTGCAATTCACTCAGGACAATCTGGAACAAATTGTCGAAAATGCAAACCAGGCAGCTGCTAATATGAATTTAGCAAATTGATAGAAATTTAACTGAAATACTGGAATGATTGAATGATAATTTGACAATTCCGGTATCATTAAAGACTGGAAGAATCATATCCCATGAATGAGTAGTAATTATTATCCGTTGACTTAGTTCCTTAACCGCTTAGTAGAAAAGATCAAACAGAACTTCAACACTACCTATGTGTAGTCTCATTTCTGGTTCTTCTATTATAATGATTGACCCTTCCGGGGATAGTACAATCGCGGAAATAATTTGAAACGCCCTGGATATACCATTTCCTTGGGCACTAAATGGAATATCTATATCGTTCCCTTCTATATTTCGACTGAAGATGCTCTAATAAAATTCTGCGTAACGGAGGGATTGTTAAATGCAAATTTTGATCTATCCTCTTCATCCGATCCTATATTTCAGACATTTTAGTTCTCGAGTTTGAGACTTTCGTCAACGGGAATTGTTGGAGGTTTTTGGCATCCATATACACTGTATGGCCCCAAAAAGTAGTGAGTTTACCGGGATAAAAGGTCTAAACAAAATCAATATATTACAAAATTATGTAATATCAATGGGAAGGAAAGATCCCCAGTCTATTGAAGAATTGTCTGAATCAGAGAAGATGGTCATACTGCTTACGGGGTACTCCAAAGAATCAAAACCTATTCGACTGCAGAAGCTGTCGTTGCTGACCAAAGCCATATTAGAAGGAAAAGTTCCAACTAGTCATGGCGCTTATCTTTTTGGGGGGTTTTCGGATGAAATCGCGGAGAATTCGGAATCTCTACGTTCTGAGGGTTATTTAACGTACAGAGGAGGGGAAGGTTATTCGCTGACGAAAGATGGAATGAAATTATATAACGTTCTACTGCAAAAAGAGCGAAAATTAAGTATCATCTCTGATAAGGTAGTCCAAACTTTCAGAGAGATATCCGATCAAGAACTGACCGCTATAACTTATAAGTTCTTTCCTGAATTAACTTCCAATTCAATAATAAAAAAGAAGATGGAAAGAATAGGACGGAACCTTAACATAGAGACATTTGAACTGAAGGAAATTTTGGATGAGTGAAGATGCCCCTTCATAAAAAGACTGAAGTTGGCGTTAGACTTGGACCCGACAAGGTAGAAGGCAACATAGCTCGTGAAATCATCCAGGAAATAGTCACTCTAAAGGTGGGAGACTTCAAGATCATACCCCACCTAGATGGGAAGGGGGAAACTTGGGTCTATAGAACCGAAGATAGTATAACAGCAATGACAAGAAGATACGAAAAGGATGGTATATTGGCTAGTGGGTTGCACTCAGAGGTAGAAAGTTTCGTAATAAGAAATGGAGAGGTGGTTTTCAATGGCAGGAAATTATGAAATAAAGAAGGTCAGCTTCAACGACCAGTTTGCATTTCTAAGAGTTCCAGAAATTGAAGCGGAAGGGACAACAATTGATGTAATATCTAGAGCAGTAAGTATAAAGCTGTCAACAAAATTCGTTAAGGAAGTATATCTCCCCAAAGTCACAAAGTCAATTTATGAAGTGTTTATGCGCTTAGACTTAGCGACACTTCGAGCAATCGATAGCAATGCTGAAGCTCAGGAAGAATTCATCAACTCAAAGTTTCCGTCTAATATCGCGGCTGAGAATACCCTTGATGGGAAACTAATGCCGATAATTTTTCTGATGATTGACATTAAGACAGGAGATAAGTTTGAGGATAGAGATATTGAGTATGTGAACGATATACTTACTTGGGTATCCAATAAAATATATGTTGTTCCCATTCTGAGGTTTTCTGACGATATCAATCGAGATGATAGAGTCAAGCTCTATTATGACTTTGTAAAGAAGTTGCTGGACGAAAAGAAATCCATCTCTGACAAGATAAGATCAGCCATATCTATTCCTTCCTTTTGCAAAGGGAGCCGAGTTTCGGAGATATTTGAGTTATACAAGAATGAGAATAAGGCCCCTGCCCTGGCAGTGATAGACTTTGAAAGAAATAGAATAACGTCATCAAAGATTATCGGAGTTGTGTCTAACGTAGTACGAGCATATAATGATGCTAAAGAAGAGAAATATGCAATATACGGTTTCAATGTTAAACCGTATAAAAAGGGTGTTGAAACACCACTAGCCGAGGATATGGGGTGTTTCCTTTCAGGATTAAATGCTATAGGAGATACCTATAGATTAAATAACCAAGCCAAAGTTTTCGTACCAGAACCTAAGGAAATAGCAGATTTACCAAAGATATTTAATTCGGATGCTTACAAGTATCTTAAACTCAGCGATCAGTCTTCCGGGAAAGAATTTAGTGACTGGTGTAATAGTGTGTATGGATTCGAACTGACCAAAGATCATCTTACAAGATACCCTCGATATGAACAAAGATTCAATGTGTTCAAGACAGGCGTAGAAGCAGTAGGAATTTCCGAAATGATCAACAAAGGCGAAGAAGCAGAGCTGAAAAAGAAGATCTATAATAAAGACATTACAAAGTTGTTAACTGGAAAGTAATACAGAGTCGTGAAATGTCAAAGGAAGTCAATACCTAATCAAGTGGTGCCCGAGTGATTGAGAATTTAGAAGTAACAAACAGGTTGAGCGAG
Source organism: Thermoplasmatota archaeon (assembly GCA_023379555.1). Next base: position 5,170 of record JAMCQR010000013.1, read on the forward strand.
AATTCGCATAACTGTCACTGGATTTGCCCAATCTGTTTTATGATTTCTTTTGCACTTACAGATCTTATGTTGTTAAATTTAATTTCCTGACACATTCCATCACTTCTTAGAATGTACAGGGATTTCCCTAATGCAAGGAGCGTCCCTTCACTTTTTATGTTTTGTACTGAATCAATATGCAAATAGAGTTCAAGAATGACTTTTTTTTCATAACTCTGAAAATACTTTCGTGACAACAGGAATTCTAGCTCCATGCGTGTTTTATTAATCATGAAGGAAGTGAAGAACAGAGCATAGCTGGCTGAGAGCAGCAGCATTACAGTGTACAAGACTTCAAAATACACATTGAAAAAATAATAGGTATATGAAGTAAGATAGAGGTTAAAAAGAAGGAACACCAAGATTATCAGAGTGGAATAGATTCCCTGTCGATCTCCTAGGTCTCCAGCTTCTTTTATGCCACCGATGGAGGACTTGGATTCTAGTTTCGCAACAAGTGCAGATGCTCGGCCTGCAACATAAAACTCTGCGAATAAGAATGTGATATATGTCTCTATGGTTGCTAAGATTAATCCAAGAATAAGCAAAGTGGCTGCATTAAGGTGAATTTCAAAGTGAAGATAAACGATTATTGGTATACCAATGAGAGAGAGAGTGGAGTAAATGTAACTTCGTGAGGCCTTTCTAGATCCGTATGTTATGGGAGGACTAAATTGCAGGTAAAATTGGTTTATCCCGTCACTTAGAATGTTGAAGCTACTGGTCCACTCTTTCTTGCCTCTTTTCCAGATCAGGGTTCGTCCCTTAAGAAAACTAAACGTATAATAAATAGCGGAGAGAGTAACCGAGACAATTGCCGTAATTTCAGTTATTGAATATGACACTTGGAAAATTATAGCAACCTTGCCTATTTACGACTTGTCATTCTTCTTTTCTAGCTTTTGCCTTGAGGATGAAAGGCAACAGTTGTAGTTGGTCTAAAGCCTGATAAATGAAAGTTTTTTTTATCTCCCAGTAATTATGTATTTTTGCAGGGGATTTCAAGAGGATGAAATAGAAATGGGTCTAAATGAATAGATAAATGGAAGAAGAAGTTTAAATTAACAAACCATATAAATACTTGAGATGACAGAGCCAGTAGATAAGTTCAGGCACGACATCTATCCGAAAACATATCAAAGAATCTTGAGGACAACTGAAAAATTGCGGGATATCGGTTATTCTGAATCTGAAAAGAAGCCTAACCTGTTCCATTTCAAAGATAATCTAATGGTCTTCTTTGCCGATATGAGGGGAACTGATGTCGTACCCATATGGGAAGATTCCAGTCCAATGATATACTGGTACAAGGGGAAGGATATGGATGAAATCGAGACTCTGAACCATGTGCTGGCACACTTTGAGCTGCTTGGAGCTCATTCCATCAGATTTCATCTTTCTTTTTATGAGCAGGCAGAGCAAGGTTCCTTAACATTCGATAATTATGATTATGTAACAAAATATCTTAAAGATAGATTCAATCTTCCACTATTTCTGGCCAATAGCGAACTCAGTCCAGAAGATCAAAATGGTACTTGCTACTCTTGCGGTAAGAAGTTTAGCCAGCCAGGTTTCTTCTGTTCCGACGACTGCAGATTGAGATTCATCAGAAGATACATTGCTAGCCATTTGAATTCCAGCAATAAATTCTGCGAATTGTGTAAAATGCGAATACTGGAGCCTCATCTTGTTGAGGAATTTTCACCCTACCTGACCATAGAGGCAAAGAATAAGGGAGAAGTCCATCATATCTCGTATTTCCCTGAAAAGACAATGGTTGTATGTGATGAATGCCATCAGAAGATACATAATTCCAATGAATTCCCGCATTTGAGGCCACCGGAAGGCGAATCCAAAAGATTCTATAAAGGGAGTATTAGATGAGTATTCTCTTTGTCAGGAAGCATGGAAGGGTGGAAGGAATTGAAATTTGCCAATTTTCCTATCCCTTGGACTATTCCATTTTGGAGAAGATCAGAGATCGTTCTATCAGAATTATTCAGGATTAACTTCCCTTCCTGTCTAGTGTCAGTTTGAAACTAGTGCCGTCCTTCCCCATAATATGGATGAATATCGCTAGAGTTGACAAGATCAAGAAAATCACGCTGAATATCAGAAGCGTCTTCTCAAGTCCGATTACCGTTGCAGAATAGCCCAGAAATGGTTCTGCGAACGCAGTAAGGAGTGAACTCACGAGAAATATCACTGACAGAACAGTTGCCCTGATCTCAGAAGGCACCAGTACATTGACTTCCTCGCTCAGGATGTTTGAATAGAAGCCGAATATTACAGAATTGAGTATCAAGAAAACCAAGGATATCCAATTTTCGATCAAACCCGGGATGTAGATGGTGAAGAAAGTGAGTGATGTGAAGAGCAGCATGGCAAAGAATCTATTCCTAGCTATGAAAGCCAACCGGTGAGTGTTCAGGGAAGCAAGACCCCTCAGGAGTACGTCTACAAAAAATATCACTCCTATCAACCCAGTATCTATTCCCATTTCCTTGTAGTACGGTTGTTTGAAAATTATCATCATGTTGATGTTGAGCAATAGTGCGACTCTGAGCAGAATTATGCTCAAGATTCTTCTATCCTTTATGTAATTCCTCAACTTCAGAGAGAGCTTGTTATGGGTGAGTTCTCTCTTCCTCTCTTTCAACCTTAGGGTGAAAAGTGAAGATGACAGTACTACGATTGCGGTCAGAATAACAACGACTTTCAGTCCTATGTACTCTCCGATATAACCTCCCAGAAGGGAGGCGATAGCAACTGAAATTGCTGACAGAAAGTTTACAACACCGATGATCTGCAGATACTTCATTTCGTGGGACATCGTGTATTCATACGTCACACTCTCAAGTGCACCAGAATTTATTGCAACACCTATTCCCCATACGACATAGCTGATTGCTATGCCCAAGAATGACTGGAACAGACCAAAAAATATGATCCCCACTCCCGTAAGAATCGATGAAATGAACAATGCCTTCTTCCTCCCAATGGAATCTGTGATTCGTCCCATTGGAATACTTGTTAGAACTATTGTGAGATAGAAGACTACGTCCAGAACTGTAACATAAAAAATGCTATACCCGATATTCAGTAAATACAGGACCCATATTGGATTTAGAAGGAGAAATGTGTAGAAAAATGTGTAGATGTAGATGTTACGAAGTCCACTCCTCAAGATTTAGCTCCTTGAGGGAGATTCACGACCAGGCTATTACCTTTTTTATCTCCTGTTTTTCTTTCTCCATAAATATCTTCAAGTTATCTGGTTCATACGTTCCCGTTATCAATTTATCCATCTCCATTACTTTGCCATGAGTTTCAATGAACTTGACGGCATCGGCATAGTGAGCTTTCGCTCCGTCGACGCTCCCAGCTATCGTAAGATTTCTGTCCACCAAGTTCTCTAGAACATCGAAGTTTGAGGATGGAAGTTGGCCGCTCGTACCGAACATGATCGCTATTCCATTGTTCCTGATATTATCGGTTATCTCTCTCAGTACGTCCATCGAACCAACTGCATCAATTGCAGCATCCATCGGTTTATCCTTGACCATTTTGTCAATACCTTCTGAAGAAGTATCCAGATAATCGATCTTGTTCCTTTCCAGGTAATTCATCACATTCTCGTCAAGAGGGTGCCTGTTGACTTCAATCACGTTCATGCCCAACGTCTTGAAAACGATCGAGATAAGGAGTCCCTCAGTCCCGGTTCCAAACACATACATGTTCTTGCAGGAGAGTGTGGAATCCTCGCAATACCATGGTATCCTCATTCTGAGAAATTGGAATATTTCCTTCATCTTCATCACGTTCTTGAGTGGCTCCGTGAGGACTGCTAGATCCTGTATTGACCTGTTCTCCACTCTGACCAGAAAGCGCGGATCCTCTGTGAATTCATCCCTCATGAACCCGTTTTTCCCTCGGATTCCCGCTTCCACAAATTTTCCATCTTCACAATAGTCCTGTCTTCCCAATCTGCACATTCTGCAGCTTCCGGGTCTTCTCACCATAGGGACCACAATATCTCCTTCCTTGAATTCATAATTTCCGTTTGACTCTGTTACGACACCCACTGCCTCGTGCCCGATTATCAATGAATTTCCAATTTCGGGTCTTGCAAAAGAAAGCTTCCCAGCGGCGATCTCCTTGTCCGTACCACATATCCCGGTTCTGAATGTCCTTACTCTGATACCATCGCCCTTTTCTTCGCTTACCTCTGACAGCTTGACTCCTCCACCTGGCGGAACCGTTGTTATTGCTCTCATGCTCATTCCTCTATCGCAATTACTCTTGCGGGAGCTCCATCTCCACCATTTATCAAGATTGGCATTACCTCCACTGAGAATGAGTGATTCACCAATTTTGCCAGTGTCAAAGAGTTAAGATTCTCAACTATAGGTATCGAGCTGCCGAGGAGGATGTGATGAGCCTCAAACCCCTTGGAGCCCTGAATTTCAGCAGATGGAGAATCTATTCCTACGAGCTTCACGCCGTATTCTCTGAGGGTCTCTGCATCTTCCTTGT
>JAMCQR010000013.1:10465-22843 GCA_023379555.1 Thermoplasmatota archaeon
TTTGTCACATCCGGCTGAATAACGTCTACCAAGTCTGATGTAAGGTATGGCAGGAATAGATTCTTGTTCAGAACTCTCTCGCCCAGTGCTATCCTCACATCCGTCCTCTCCCTGAGTCTCTTCAAACCAGTGATCTGATCTGGATGAACTGGTTCCTCCACAAAAAATGGGTCGAGGTCCTCGATTCCCTCCGCCATCCTGATAGCGGAATTCGCAGAAAATCTCCCGTGACACTCTATGAGGAGATCCAATTTCGTTTTCTCCTTCAGGGTCTCAATTATCTTTCTCGCCTTTTCGACTCCCTTTCCGTCTATCTTGTCATAATTTGGTCCAAATGGATCAAACTTTGCTGCAGTGAATCCCATCCTCTCTACTTCCTTTGCCTTGGTCAGGAAGTCCTGGGGGGTTATGCATTCGTCGTACCAGCCGTTTGCATAAGCTCTTACATCATCCCTGACCCTTCCTCCCAGTAGATTGTAAATAGGAGCCCCATACTGTTTGCCCACTATGTCCCAGGATGCTATCTCAAATGCACTCAGGGCGGCGGTTGATTCCATAGATACGGGAAGATAGAAGGAGTGCTTGTAAAATTCAAGGTAGTTTTTCCTAATATCATCAACTTCTTTGTTAAGGAATATTCTTCCAACTTCCCTCATTTCCTCATAAACAGGTCGAGTCATCAGTGTAGTGGGGGCCTCACCATAACCCATCTCCCCATCGCTTGTGATGAGCCTCAGGACCAGAATTGTGGAACTCCAAGGACTGGACTTCTCTCCTTCCTCTCCCAACTCCAAAATCTCTATATCTTTTATTTTCGACATACAGCTATTCATAGAAATATGGCTAAAAACATTTCTCACCCCATGGCACTCGATGCCGCTGTACCGAAATAGGGGGCCCTACAGTCAGTTCTTTTTTCGTTTCATTGTTTCGTATATTGGAAGTGCGATCGGGGCCAATTCTACTGTTCTGTCCGCAACCCTCATGATAGGAACGTCTCTGTAATACTTCCCGAGCTCATTGTCCACTGCATCCTTGAGTTCGGACACAAACGCAGGGTCATTTTTCATCATGCCTCCCCCCAGAAATATGGCCTCTGGGTCAAACTCATTTACGTAGTTGGCTATAGCTACAGATAGGTAATACACCGTCTCATCCACCAAGAAAGTGCAGAAATGGTCACCGAGTTTTCGCCCGCTAAAAATATCCTCTGCCGAAATCCTTTCTAGCGGTATAGAAGATAAGAATGGGGAATTCCTCACTTCTTTGGAATTTTCAATTGCCCTTCTGGCGAGCGACCGCCCGGAGGCAAGAGATTCTATGCAGCCCCTCCGACCGCAGCCACATAGTGGACCATTCGCCAGTACTACCGTGTGTCCGAGCTCCCCTGCGTATCCATTTCCACCCCTGTAGATTTCATTGTTGACAAATATCCCTCCTCCAATTCCTGTCCCCACTACGAGATAGACATAGTTGCTGTACTTCTTTCCCTTGTCAAACAGTTTGACGGATATAGCTTGGGCAGTAGCATCATTCTCTATGAACACTTCTCTGTGAAATATCTGCTTCAACCTTTTGCGAATGTTGACTTCATCCCATCCGATGAGGTTGGGTGCAGTTAATGAGATACCACTGTTGGAAATAGGTGCGGGGAATATAACGCCCACTTCATCAAAATGGTCAAACTGCTTTCCTGTCACCTGAATCTGGTCGATTAGTTCTGCTACCCCTCTGAATTTCCTCGTCTTAACTTCTAACCTTTTCTTCACTCGACCTTCGCTCGATGCAAGTACTGCAGTGATCTTTGTTCCTCCAATGTCGAAACCGAGATAGTTTTCCGTGGGCACATCTGAATAGGAAATCAAGAAATTTAGCCTTTGTCTTTTATTTGTTATACTATGAATGACTCTCCCGGTTTCATAATTGGAACCTTGAACTCGTCTCCCAGCGCATCTCGAAGCTCGTTTGGATTCGAGTCGATTGGCGGGAAGGTGCCATAGTGCATAGGCATGACGATTTCTGACCCGATCATCCTTGCTGCCATCGCCGCCTCTTTCGGTCCCATCGTGAAGAATCCACCCGTTGGCAGCAGCGAGACCTTTGGTTTGTACATCTGGCCTATAAGTTTCATGTCTCCGAATAGTCCAGTATCCCCTGCGTGATAAATCGTCACTCCGTCCCCCGTTATCACGGCTCCTGCACAGTTACCACTGTGTACCGCAGGGACCAGACCAACCTTAATCTTACCAAAGTTTACCTGGTTGCCAATGTTCATTCCTACCAGGTTTTCGTCCGGTATTCCTTTCTCTGAACCGGGGAGAACGTTTTCAAACATCGATATCAGTTTGGCACCCTTGTTCTTGGTAATTTCGAACGCGTCTCCAAGGTGATCATCGTGGTTGTGGGTCACTATCACAAAATCCACCTTTTTCAGATTTTCTGCCTTTATGGGTGATTTTGGATTATTGTTCAGGAACGGATCGACCACCACAACGGCATCGTTAAAATCAATCTGCCACGCGGCATGGCCATACCAGGTTAGTTTTACCATTCTTTTTCCTCTCCTTGAACCATTGACAAAATTGATTGATAAATATTTTGTGAGGATGCCTGTGTATTTTCAAAATAGACTGCTCAGATTATATATTAAAATTGACTTCATGGCCAGATGGCCACCTACACCGTTACGTACAAGAAGAGCAACTTCTCTAAGAAAGAGGTTAAAGACATTGCCATTTCAGTGGTCACTCTCTCCGTAGCTCTTTTCCTCATCATATATCGTACAACATTCAAAGTGAATGGGGTCCCGCTCAAGCTGCCGATCTTGTCTGCGCTGGGAATAGGTTTTTTGATGACCATTACTGCTTTTCTTATTCACGAAATGAGCCACAAATTCACAGCTATTCACTTTGGGGCCTGGTCTGAGTTTAGAATGTGGCCCCTAGGACTCGTGCTAACAATCGTAACTGGACTCATTGGCTTTCTTTTCGCACTACCAGGCGCCGTCTACTTTGCCAGCTACAGAAATCCGATAAGGGAAGGCAAGATAGCTATGGCAGGACCAGTAGCAAACCTTGTTATGGGAATTGCTCTGTTGCCCGTCCTTCTATTTGTCCCAATGCATTTTGAATTTTATGCAGCCGTCTACTTCCTCGTATACATAAATCTCTGGCTCGGACTATTCAATCTCATTCCTTTCCCACCGCTCGACGGAAGTAAGGTTTTCGCATGGAACAAAACTTACTGGGGAGCTATTTTTGCAGTCGCTGCCGTTCTGGTGGCATATTTCTTCATATCGTTTGGATTCCTCTGAAATATAGCTACCTGAGAAACTACTTAGTCCCCTTTGCCTGTTGCGAATTTTCGGATGGTCCAACTTTTTCTTCCTTCTTTCTCTTCACATAGAATCTGTAGATGAAATATCCCAAGAATGCGAATACGAATATCACAAGCAGTACTGTTCCAACGGTGCTTATTATCGGAACCAGCTTGTTCCACGACCTACCGAGAGCATATCCACCGGCCTCGAGGGCAGTAGACCATATCAGTGATCCGGCGAAGGTGAAAATAGAGAACCTTACAACGTTCATCTTTGACACTCCCGCGGGGACGCTCATGTAAGACCTGAATCCGGGGACGAATCTTCCGAAAAATACCGTCCACTCTCCTCGTGCATCGAACCACTTCTCGGTTCTCTGGAGATGCTCCTCCTTCAGACCGACGTACCTCCCTATAAATAGAATCAACGGTCTGCCACCGTAGACTGAAATATAGTACAGTAGCAGATTTCCGACGAACCCTCCAACAGAGCCCGCCAAAGCGTAGACCACGAACAGTCCAACACTGCCAACCGAGAGAAAACCGGCAAATACCATTATAACTTCTGATGGGAAAGGAAGCCCTAGTCCCTCAAGGACCATCAGGAGGAATACTCCCGCAGGTCCCAAACTACTCATCAATGCCAGTGATTCTTGAACAAAGTACTGAATAATGCCTGATAATGTGAAACTCACTTTGATCCGACCCTCTTATGAAAACTAGGTAATAAATATAAGTAGGTAAACGAGGAGTTCTTTATCGATTAATAAGCTACTGAGTATAGGTTACAAATTTGCCTTGACTTGAGCAATAGTTCCGAAATTTTCCATCTCGTCTTTCAATTTCATGTCATTTTGATTGGAAACACAATCATATTATCTTAATGCGCATCTAACCCTCAAATTGAATTGACGATGAAAGGCAACATTGAGGAAAGGCTGGAAAGACTTAACAGAAAATACTCCCAATATGGAGAGGTATACGACTATGTCAGTTCAGGAAGCGCAGAAGAGACCAATATCTCCTGGAACACTGCAAAGTTAATTGCATTGGAAAGGGACGAATATAAGTGCAGAATTTGTGGAAAAGCACCGATGATTTCAGAGGACAAGGAAGGAGTGAGCCGACTGAGAGTGGAGGTCGAAGTTCATCACATTGTACCTAGAATTGCAGGAGGTTCCGATTCCTCTAAGAATCTCATCACGCTCTGCAAGGAATGCCACATTAAGACATTCAAGAGTAACTACACTGGAGTACCGTTTATTGCGAGAAGACTGGACGAGAGGGTAGAGGTACTGACCAATAGCGCTGCACTACTCAGGTACGGCAGCAATTGTCAGAATCTTCCATTGACCTCATTCCATTACCGAAACGGGGAAGTATCACTAAAAGAGCCACTCGACTGTAAGATCTGCGATTTTCCGAGTCTAAAAAGGGTTTATGATACGATATTCCAATACGATCTTGACATTGAAGAAATTGTAATAAAAGATAAAAAAGGAAAATTTTGCGTCGGAATTATTGAAAAATAAATTCCGTTTAGAACCTGCTTCTGAAATTCCTGTTGTTGTTGAAGCTTCTTCTGGGTCTTCTATCGACCTCATCGGTCTGATATTCCTTCTCACTCATGTCGAGAGACTCATTTACTGATTCAACTGCGGAATCGGATTTCTTTATTGCTCCGTACTTTCCGACGTTGAGTCTCATGTGTCCCCTAACAAAGCTTACGTAGCCATTCTCAACTACAACGCTGTCGCCATTTTCTACTTGGCTCGCCTGTTCATTCCAGAGTGACATTGTCACTTTTGCCGTCTCGTCGCCTAGGACTGCTTCGGTTACTTTTTTCTGTTCGCCGTATCTTGTCTGTATGTCTTTTGCCTCGCCAACATTCAAAACCTTTGCCAAAACAGTCACTCTCTTGGATCCCTGGTTGAGATCCTTCACTTTTGTAAATTCGTCCATATATACTACCAATCCTTTGTCTAGAGCTTTTTGCTCAGCATCTGCAGACTGACTAGCCTATTAACCTTTTCGCCCGAACTATATAAGGCACAGCCTTCATGTTCATTCTAATTCTCAACTTATTCAAGAATTCTAATCAATATTTTTGCTAGGTTACGAATTTGATTAAATCTTCAAAATCATGCGTGGATGACATTCGTTAAATTCAATACTATCTGTAAATCGTAATGGCTTGGAATATAGGGATGTAATATTGTTTGGAGCATAGATTACGATTTGTGTTCGCTTTATTGTGAATAATTCAGTATTTTCTTTATAGGCAAAAAATCAAACTTTAAATATGAGTCTCTCCTCACAGGAATCGGTGACAAGTTAGTGTCCATAGGAATTCATCTTGTAGGCGATCTCAAGGGCGTTGACCCTCAGAAAATTTCAAAGGTAGATTCTATGCAGCAAATAGTGGAATCTGCAGTACGGTACGGTAAACTTACAAAAATCAGATCGTATTATCATCAATTCACACCGAATGGTGTGAGCGGCATCGTACTACTTGCTGAATCACATCTTAGCTTTCATACATGGCCAGAGTATGGACTGGTTGCACTTGACATCTTTACTTGTGGTCCAACGGAAAATGCGGAGAATGCTCTTGAATATATCCTTGGTAAACTGACTCCATCCAGCATTGAGTACAAGCGTGTTGAGAGGGGTGTAGAGTTCCCAAGGGGCGTACAGAAAGAGAAATTGGTCGAAGCAACGTCGTAGATTCTACAAGCATCAAAACAGATATTCTAAAAGAGAAGTTAACTGGAGGCCTTTCTCCCACTTCATGGAATAAGAACCTCCTTTAGTGACTTCTAATTTTGGTATATTCTTTGCAAATATTCTGTATCTTCCTTCATACTGCGAGTCAAAAGTAAAAATTCTCCAAGGGTCGCCATTGACGTTCTTTAACCTAAATGCGTACAGCGGCATAACACCGGTCTTTGTTACCATTTCCACATATTCTTCTGCCTGTTCCTGAGAACGTGCAGAAGAAGAAGAGAAGTTTAGTATCTTTTCCTTGGAACTCTTGATCTCAATGGGAATGCTCAGATCGTGTCTAATGATGATTATATCGAATCCGTGACTGCCTGCTGCCCTCACAACTAGAAAAGGCCTGGACTTTATTCTTTCCTTGACATCCTCTCTTATCCAGCCAACCTTCCCAAGCTTGTCTTCGTTTCCCGCCAGTATCAGTTTCAGCTCTCGCTCATAAACAGTTCCGTTTACCGCAGCATCCACCTCTCATTTTGCACCCTTCTTGTAAAGATACCCGAGAAAACTTTCGAGTTGTATTATTTCTCTCGCACCTTCAGAAATCCTGAAATCTATGTCACCTAACGAATAAAGGATGTCCGCCTTCAGTTCATCCTCCACCGGAAGGTCATAAACGACGCGGTGAAATTGCTCTACTACATCCTGTCCGGAAATTCCCTGCTTGATAACTGCCTCTTCAAGCATTGATCTAGCCTTAGATATATCACCCTTCAGGGCCAGCGTCAGCACCTGTACCGCCCAATCCTTGTGAACCAGACCAGCGGCCTCGTAAATGGAATTTACAGTAATTTTCGGCGAATAAGTGGCCGCAACTTGGAGGGTATTTATTGCTTTTCGCATGTCGCCGTACGATAACTCTGCTATAACATCCAGTGATTTTTTCTCGTAATCTATTCCCTCCACTTTCAGTATTTCTCCAAGTGCAGATACTACGGATTCTGTGGGCAGGGCCTTGAATCTGAAGATGGCTGTCCTCGACTGGATTGGCTCAATTATCTTTGATGAATAATTGCAGGAAATAATGAAACGTGTCGTTCTGGTGAAGTTCTCCATGGTCCTTCTCAGGGCCGCTTGCGCTTCATCGGTCATATAATCTGCTTCATCCAGAAACAGAATCTTGAATCCAAGTGGATTGTTAGGGAGGATCCTTGAATAATCTTTCACCGTCTCCCTGACCATCTTAATACCTCTGTCGTCAGAAGCATTCAGTTCCAGGAAATTCTCTTTCCACTCTTCACCGTAGAATTCCCTAGCGAGAACAATAGCTGCAGTCGTCTTCCCAGTGCCTGGAGGACCAGCAAACAAGAGGTGTGGTATGTTCTTCTGTTTTATATAACTCCTGAGTCTCTCCACAACGACTGACTGACCGACAACTTCATCGAGTTTCTTCGGCCTGTACTTCTCGATCCAGATTTCGTCCATTTCCTCTGGTAATCATTGTTTACATCTAAATAATCTTTCGTTGAATGACCTCAGAATGATTATATATTCTGAATCATTTTCCTGAAAGGTAGTATAAATGGTAAGAAAGCCGGGAAGGATGTATAGGAAAATAACCGGACCCGCGTATACGAAGCGAGAGTACATGGGAGGAGTCCCAGCATCAAGGATACAGCAATATGTGGCTGGAGACATCAATGGAAATTATGATCTTGAGCTGAGACTAGTCGCAGAGGAGTCGTGTCAGATTAGGCACACTGCGCTTGAGGCAGCCAGAGTTAAGTCTAATCGATTGCTTATCAAGGACTTTGGAGAAAAGGGGTATTTCATGAGAGTCAGACCATTCCCACACCACGTTATCAGGGAACACAAAATGGCTACCGGTGCAGGAGCAGATAGAATATCGAGTGGTATGAGCTTGGCTTTTGGAAGACCAGTTGGAACTGCAGCAAGAGTCAAGGCAGGTTCGACAATCTTGATAGTTCGGATACCCAAGTCTGGAGAAAATAAGGCGAAGGAAGCACTCAGAATGGCCTCCCACAAGATACCTACCCCCTCAAGGGTGGACGTGATAAACCTCGCTAGTCCGTCTTGATTTTGATCGTATTCTTGAACTCTTTTTCTATCATTGATAATTCTGCTTTTCCGATTGCGTCTTTGTTCAAAGACAGGATGAATATCCCGTTCTTGTCCAGGACCTTGTCTTTTAAGACGGTCAGGAATCTGATCACGTTCTGGACAGAAGTTGAAGTGGAAAAGATATAATCTAAGCAATCCAGGTAAAGGACGCTACGTTCCTTCAGGTTGCTTATGACATATTCCTGCATCTGGCTCAACTGGGCTGGGTTGAACCCTCCCAACGATTCATCGTAAGTAATGAGTGCGAATTTTACGTTGCCAAACGACGTGAGTCCGCTCTTGGCATCCCTGCTCATCACTATGGCTGGAAAGCCCTGCGTCACCACGCCGGATATGATCTCCATCCCCTTCAGGTTCCTCTTTTCATAAATGAGGTAGGTTTCACCATAAACCAGTTTCACCGCCGTCTCCCCATCTTCGCCCGAGTACTCCCTTTCCAGACGCTTTATGAATTCTTCGTTCACTCCGTGGGCTTTGGCTGCTAGAATAGCGAATTTGATTCCGTCCTTGTAACCTTCTTTGTATACCTTATTGTCACTCATTTCTAGGCAATTCTAGATAAGATACAACTTCTTGAATGATTCGTGCAGCAAGCATAGAGGTATTGCCGTTATCGAAAGTTGGCGTAATCTCATTTAGATCCAGCCCTACCAATTTATCTCCAACAGAATCCAGAATGTCCATTACTACCATTGGATTCAGACCGAACGGCTCAGGCGTTCCAACCCCCGGTGCATAAGCGGGATCGAAACCATCAAAATCTATTGAAAAGTAGATTGGTGATTTGCCGAATTCATTGAGGAATGTCTTCAACTTACTGCTGTCGGAATTAACTTCAAAACTAGTGAAATATTTCTGCGGACCATCCCTAATTTCTTCCATCGACACAGAACGAATACCTACTGACACCACATTTTCCTTTCCAACTATTTCGGTTGCCCTTCTGGCAACGCAAGCGTGTGAGTTCTTTGCCCCCATGTAAGAGTCCCTAAAGTCAGTGTGGGCATCTATGAAGACAACTCTGCTCTTGATCCTCCTGATTGCGCCAGCTGAAATGCTATGCTCTCCACCGAGCATAATCGGAAATTTGTGGTCGGACACTATCCCGTCTACTACAGAATAGACTTCTTCAAGCATATCTTCCGGGTCGTGGTATTCTTCGATGTCACCCATATCAAATATGCCAGAATTCTTGAGGTCTACCCCCCTGAATATCGAATAACTCTCCATGTTGTATGATGCCTTTCTTATTTCATTTGGCGCAAATTTTGTCCCGGACCTATAGGATACGGTTGCATCAAACGGAACCCCGAAAATTACGTACTTGGCATCTTCATAGCTATCAGAGGAATCGCAGAATTTTAGGGGTGAGGGCATTTAGACTCTCATCAGTTTTCTCTTGCCCATTGACTCCCAGTACTCTACCTCGACTCCGCTCACTGCCTTCTCCTTGAACTCTTCTGGAATCGGGATGCTGAATTGCTCAAACGTTTCCATATCCATAAACAATCCTTCAGTTTGGGTGATGCTGAGAACCTGAGCAGTCTTCTTCTCGATGATCGGTACCTTGATCTTGTGCTTTGTTGGATAAACGACACTCCTCTTCGTGTTGTCAAAGACTCCGATAGCAACTATCCTCGCCTTGGCTTCACCATGCTTTCCCGGCTTGGATGTGGTGATTTCTACGATCTTACAGGGCTCGTCATCTAACAATATGTATTTGTTTTCCTTTAACTCTCTGACCTCTGAATCTTGCCAAGTCATCTATTATCTCAGGTTAAAGGTAGTGCTTTATATATATCTTAGGGAGTTTCCCTTTTGCATCTGAGGACTATTCCACTGTCAGCACCTTCAGTAATTCCACTTTGTGTTTGGAAATCTTGAAGGATTATGTTGGCAATTAGAACGAAGACACAATTATATTTCCTGGACGAATAGTCATTCATGACAAAGGTGCTTTATTTGGTGATGAGCGGTGAAGAGGCCCCCACTAGGTTTGATGCTGCCATCTATTCTGCAATGAAATTAAACGAAGAGAAGAGGTTTGAAAGTCTAAAAATATTGTTCTTCGGAGAGAGTGAGAGACTTCTTGCCAGTGCTACCGGAGACCGTGCTAAGAATCTGAAGAAACTAATCGATGAAGGCGTCATAGACTCTGCGTGCGTTGGTATAGCGAAGAGCAGGAATATAGCTGTAGAAATTCAAGAAAAAGGAATAAGTCTCGAAAACTACAGAGACAGAATTGATTACTTCCTTTCCCAAGGATATAGTGTTATATCTTTCTGATCCGCCCAGTCAGGTTGTTCAGTTACCAGCCGTTTCCTTTTCTGCAACAACTCTACTCGATACGTTTACCCTGACCCCTGCTCTCTTCAGAGTGATTGAAATATTACAATATTTTTCCTGACTGAGAGAGATTGCCCGGTCTAGACTCTCTTTCTTCACATTTCCATATGCGATGTATTCTATACTGATGTCGGTGAAAACTTTGGGATGTTCTGAGGCTCTAGTTCCATCAGCTATCACATCCAGTCCCACTACTGGTTCTTTCTTTTTCTTCAGAATGGATATGACATCCATTGCAGTGCACCCACACATCGCTTGAAGCAGCATTTCGGTTGGTGAACTTCCCTTCTGTTTTGCCTTGTCATCCGAATAATCAAGAACCGTGTAGTGTCCAGAATCGCCCGAAGCTATAAAAGTGGAATCGTTCGTCCATTCTACTTTGCCCCGCATCTCATCCACAATGAAAATTGGTATATATCCTTATAGAGATCCGCGGAAACTCCATTTCACCAAGGTGCAGTTCACTTGACGGACTTGTTATCGGAGAACTTCAATCTGACCAAGAAGTTCTGGACTTCGTTGCTGAATTCATCAGGACGAGAAAGGCTCGGAATATGGTCAGCTCCTTCGATTATTTTGAGATCAGAACCCCCTATCATGGTATGAATTCTCTTTCCTTGCAAGACACTGCCGGGTAAATCCTTGCTTCCTATGAGGATTAGTACTGGCATCTTCAGACTGCCTAATCGATCAAATGCGGGAGGAACTGGGTATGTCTGCAATCCTGATTCATAATTTGCAGACTTCCTGGCATTTTCGGTCGCAATATCCAGCAGTTTTTCCCTGACTTTGTTTGGCACTTGGTTAGTCCAAAGGTCAACGTCTATAGCTGCTGCTCCCCTAAAATTCCCCTCTTTGATGAGTTGGTTGTGCTTTGTTTCGTGAGACTGGTACTGATCCCATATGTGTTCCTCTTCAGTATTCTCTGGCTTGTAGCCGCTTACGCCGGAATCCATCAGCACAAGCGCGTGGACGAGCTCAGGGTATTCCACTGCGAAATCCAAGGCGATCCTTCCACCGTTTGAGACTCCGATCAGTATTACCTTCTTGAGTTCCAAATTATCTAAGATATTCTTGAGATCCTTTGCATCGGAGTACGTACCATTGAGCTCACTCGACCTGCCGTACCCCCTCACATCGTACCTTATCACCATATTATCCTTTGACAGCATCTCGAACTGATTGTCCCACATTCTGCAGTCGAGGTATCCAGCGTGGATCAGCACAATTGGCGTTCCACTTCCATTGCTCTCAACATATATGCTACCATTTTCTACTGCCACAGTTTGCGAATTCATTAAGTGTAGAATTAGGTCACCTTAAATAATTTTGGCTTTACATCGAGAAATTCAAAGAATTGGCTGTCCTTCAGCATCTCATCACAGGGGGGTTGAGGAGAGCGGGGTTCAGCGGTAGTGACCGTGGGAGGAGGACTCAGTACTAGTTCTACAATATTAATCAGGCTACGATACTTGAAATCGAAGATTGAACAGGAAGTTTCGCGAGAATGTGTGCAACGCTTTGGGGTCCTGGAGAAAATCCTTGATAGAAAGAATGGAGACTAAAGAGGGAGTTTTTTGATATTCAACGCACAAATTTCTTCCTAAGAAATGATTAATAAACTAATTCTGATAGCGACCCGTGAACTGGCTCCTAATCATAACTTTACTTGTAGCAGCGTGGATACTGGTATTCTACGTGGCAGTCACCAAGTTCAAGAAGCACGTTGCTCCATATGGTCCTGCGCTGCTGATCAAGACCCAGGTGGGAGTCAGGACTATCGAAAGAATTTCGAAGTACAAATTCTGGGACTATTTCATTTCTTTCTTCTACTATGCAATGCCTTTTCTTGCT
>JAMCQR010000014.1 GCA_023379555.1 Thermoplasmatota archaeon
AGAAGAAGAATGTTATCGCAAGGATAATTCCAGTCTTCGTCTCAGTGCTCATGTTTGTTAAGGAGTTCTTCAGCACCTTTATTCTGCTCATTGAATCCATCAAGTCCACCGATTATTCGGGCTAATCGAGAACCTCCATTAAAAGCTTTGCAGCGAATAGCTGTTTGCATAGTAAATTAAGACGTATCAACAGTGTCTGTAAATGACTTGAATACCTATATAAAAAGTGAACAAATGAAGCTACAAAGTAGTTCAAATAAGTTGACCGAAAATTCAGCAGTGATCAATAACAAATGATCCAGACACTTTAACCAAGTTAAAAATATTAATGCAGGCAAGAAAGCTTAAATAGATGACGGAAGTATTTAAGCGTGTTCTGTTCAAGATGCGGTTACGAAAACCGTTCTGGAGCAAATTTTTGTGCGAGATGTGGAGCTTCCCTTTCATCCCCTCAGGATGCTCAAACAGAAAACAAGAAAGATGATAGACAGGGAAAATTTGAAGCACAGCCAAGTAATTCAAACCAAACACAGGCGCAGTCCACTATCACCGTACTCAAGAGGCACTGGACTGCCACATTAGCTGCAATAGTCTGGATCTTAACTGCTCTAGCAAATTTTTATCTGGTTATAGCCAACGCTATAATCGGAAATAGGATAGGATTTGGACTTGACCTATTACTCACATTCCTCTCTGCTGCAGCGGTCTATGATTTCTTTGATGGTGACAAGGAAGCACTTTACTTTGCAACTGCTGCAATAGTGATAGCATTTATTTTCGATGTAATCGCAGGAGCGTGGATAACGGTTGCAGAGGTCATTGTCATTGCCATTTTCACGTACCTGCCATTCAATCATCTAGTTAAAGACGGAATCAAAGCTCACAATTACAAAATTGTGGGAGCTAAGTAGAGTGCCTCTTTTTAAGGAACGACCCCCAGCAAATTCCCAGTCCAATTTCCCGAAGGGATTTGACATGTACCACCGGGACCCGTCTAAACTTCAGAGGGATCTCAGCCCAGAATTTGGTGGCACAGCTGGCCAAATATGGGGGGCAAGCTACTACATGCAGACAATATGCCATGTATGTAGGCTACAACTATATCCAGAAAAGGATGTTCCCAATTTTTTCCCTGCTGCGCAGTTCATCGACCAAGTCCAGTTTACCACACCTGGTGGTCTCTCTTTGTGCAAAAGACACTTCGATCTTGTGGACGGTCTCATAAAGAGAAAGATCGATGTGGACCAATGGCCTTCACAGCTCATCAGAGGGATAGTTACGTTTTCCAAGGCCTATCTGCAAGCAGGTATGGACGGTGTGTCAGCTGCACAGAAAGGTTTGGGAAGTATTCAGACCACCAAGACTGTGATAACACCAGCACCGATAGTTGGTAATACTTACAATCCGGTCAGCACTTTTGGGGGCACAGGTACATTTTCATACGATTTCTTGGTTTTTCCGATGCAACGACAGGTGGTTGATCAGCAGGCGGTCAATGAACTCAACTGGACTCAAAATTACCTGAAATTCAGCCAACAGCGAATACAGACCTTCACTGAGCAAGTTTCAAAATATTCAGAACTCCTCGAGAAGGTGAGGAAGGATAATCCCGCAAAATTCGTCACATGCCTGAGGTGCGGTCAATCGGAGATGCCGCTGGGAACTAAGGTTTGTACCTGGTGTGGTCAGAGTCAAGGTTACACCGGTGAAGCAGTTCCTACTCCGTGCCTTGTCGAGGATGTAGACCCTCTGAATGTAGTCCCTCTGTATTCGAACAGGACAGGTACAGCAGTCTTAAACAATGCAAGTGGAAATATCGATTCCCGAAGCTACTCAGGAAAAAGCAAGTATGGTAAAAATGAGAACCAAAGGAACGACGTTGTTAGCCCGCACGGAATAGCCACAGATGTTTTTTGTACAACTTGCGGATCAAAAATTTTGAATCCGAAATCAAATTTCTGTGATAGCTGTGGTTCATCGATTGACAGGAAAAAACAGCCCATTTCATCAAATAGAAATAACAACAAAGCAAAATCAGGTGAGCCCTTTCACCCACAGTCATCTGTTAAGAGACCTCTTGATCAGCCCTTCAAAGAGAAAAAAGTGAACTTCTCAGGTAGCGGAGATACGAAGGAGGAAGAGATTCCAGAGACAAGCCATTACAACTCAAATACGGATAATTCCACCGCAGACTCCTCAAAGGGCGAATCGTTGAAATTCTGTCCAGAATGCGGAAGAAAACTACCTTTTGATGGGACAAAGTACTGTCCTTATTGTGGTGAAAAGATGCCAGACCCTAGTAAAACGAAAACAATTTAAAAATAGGAATCTGACTCGAAGACTATTTTATAGATCCACTAAAGCATCTGACTATGCGAGTTCTATTTATGTGAGATAAACTCTAAAGCATCATTAATTTCCTTGCCGGTGAATTGGCAAGACTTATCATCGCATACCTGAATATTGTCAATTCCAGGTATTAGTAAGACTTCCGGCAGGAAAGTCTTCCCCAGATATGATAGAAATTGCTCCCTGAATATCTCAGGAGTCTCGATCTTCTTTTGTTTCCCTCTGAACAAGAGCGCAGATAGAAGGTAAACAGAGGAGAGAGGATTTCTAATCATTTCGTTTCTCCTCGAGTGAAGTATTGATTCGCTTAAATCCCTGTATTCTTCTACTCCGGTTGCCATGTATAGTTTTTCAAGCACCGCATACATGATCGACTCGCCTGAAGGATAAATGATATCCAGCCTGTCCTTGTTCCTTGATATGGATTTGTACATTCCTTCCCCACTGGTAAAGAATCCTCCATCTTTGGTGTCGAAGAACTTTTCTCTAGCAGAATTAATCTTCTCGATCGCTTCTGAAAGGAACTTGTTGTCCCCCGTGTATTCATACAGATCAAGCATCAGTGCGGAGTAATAAGCGTAATCTTCGAGCAAACCGTCTACACCTTTCCTCCCGTTTCGCACAGTTCTGTAGAGAGAGTCTCCCTTGGAAAACAATTCAATAACTTTTCGAGATGTCTCGATTATCTCTTTAAAATGCCTCTTTGAACTCGACATTGAAAATGCAAGTTCTGCAGAAAGAAGCATGCAGTTCCATGAAAGTATCGCCTTATCATCCTTCTTGGGAATTCCTCTTTTGTTTCTAGCTTCAAGAATTACCAGATTTAATTCCCTCAGAGTCTTTATTTTTTCCTTTGAAACATTGAAGAGCTCTCTCCTTCTGAACACTATCCTATTTTCTGCATCTCTATCGAAATAATAGCTCTCCTCGATCCGTTTCCTTGTTTGGAGGTCAAAGTTTTCCTCCAGTTCCTTTTCACTCCAAGTGTAATACTCTCCCTCGTTCCCGTTGAAATCTGCATCCAGTCCGCTCGCATAAAATCCGTCAGAATTTCTCATTTCCCTGTCTGCGAAATCGAAGATCTCTCCAGCTACTTCAAGAAAACCACTGTCGCCAGTAAATCTATAGAACTGAGTAAATGTCTGAATGGCCAGTGCCTGGTCATAGAGCATCTTCTCGAAATGGGGAAGCTTCCATTCAGAATCAGTCGAGTATCTGTGCAGACCGTGGCCGACCTGATCGTATATTCCTCCATTACGCATGTTCTTGAGCGTCTTCTCTAAGATGTACGATAGATTCTTGGTCCTCTTGGTATGCATATAGTTCATGAGAAACAGCAAGTACGGGAAATTGGGGAATTTCGGCGCCTCCCCGAAGCCACCATTCTTCCTGTCGTACATGCTTTGGAGAGTCTCAACAGAGTCCTCGAACCTTATCTCTCCCTCCATCTCTTTATCCGGACTGAGGATGATGGACGAGACTTGATCGGTCGCTTCGATGATCCTTCCTCGCTCATTTTTCCAGATCTGGGAAATCGCATTTAGGATACCAACCATCCCACCGTTGCTGTCAGAATCCCTCGCAGGAAGGTAAGTGAACACCTGGAAGGGTCGCCCATCCGGCATTGCAATTACGTTCAATGGCCATCCTCCGCTCCCGTTCATCACTTGGGAAACATTCATGTAAAAGGAGTCAACGTCTGGCCTCTCTTCCCGATCAACAACGACTGGGATGTAATCTTCGTTCAGTATCTTTGAGACTTCTTCGTCCCTGAATGATTCCCGTTGCATCACGTGGCACCAATGGCAGGTCGAATAACCTATAGTGATGAAGAGTGGTTTGTCTTCCTTTCTTGACTTCTCAAACAGGTCATCCCCCCAGACGTTCCATTTTACCGGGTCAGTCTTGTGATCCTCCAGGTATGGGCTCCTATTGAAATTCTCTTCTTTGTTCATTGTTTTCTGGATTTGGAACCGTATATTAATTCTTGTTCACTATGCTCCAGAAAAAGTCCAGTCAAATTTTCAGAATTTGAGATATACAGCAGATCAAAATGTGAACCTCTTTTTCGAATAGTCAAAGAGTCTGATCCACAATAAGTAGCTCATGATTATGATCACAACGATCATGAAGATGTCTATAGCATCCGTGTAGGGCAGATTTCCCTGGGCTATCGATTCATCTATCAACTTCATAAGACCGTAGGAGACTGTATACGTCCCGCTGGGAAGCTTTGCATATTCCGCGACCATTAGTCCAGCCCAGTAACTTCCAATGGCCGACATTGAACCCGTGATTAACGCAGGTATTATTGCCGGCAACGTGAGGTACCTCAGCCTTGCGAACCTCTTGAGTTTGATCGTAGATGCAACCATTTCGTACTCAGCAGGAATACTCCTTGCAGCGCCGAAAACATTGAAGAAAATGTAAGAAGCAGCGGAAAGGAATGTTATAATCAATACGTCAACGTTCAGCGAAAAGTCGTAGCTGAATGCCCTCATCAGGAACGGAGTAAGGTAGACGAGGATTAATGGGTAAAATATCGGGGCAGGGACAGAATAGAGAACCTGCATACCTCCGTTTATCATGTCCCCCTCTCTACCCTTCTTGCCCGCTATGATTGCCAGTGGGACCATTGTTGCCAATGATATGAAGTAGACGATCGCAATTCTGAGAAGGTCGTAAGCCGTACCTATGCTCGCTTCTTTTAGGAACGACGGTTTCACCACGTAGAGCGAAAAGGCGGCGGCGAATCCTGATTGGGCGATAAGGTAGAGAGCCACTATGAGTATCAATATGAGAGACGAACCAATCATAACATTTAGGACTCTGGATGACGGATTCAATTTCTTTCCTCCCGTACTGACTGTTGACAGCTTAGATGACATTTTTCCAACCGAGGACACCAACTGAGTTAGAGATCCCGCTACCTGAGTAGTTCTCTGGGAGATGGAAGTCATTAACTCGCTCTTTCTTCTAGTTTTCTTCTGGTTTTGGTTCCCCGATTCCGTCTCAAAGGTGAATCTTTCGACGCGTCTTATGAGTGGATTTATGATAAGCTGAGAGTTCAGTATGATCACTATTATCATCACCAGAATCAGCAAAAGAGTACCAAAAAGATCCTGGCGCTGAGAAAGTGCTACCGCCACCTGCCCAATACCGAAAACATGGTAATTCTGGGTCCCAAGCGATATGACCTCTGCAAGTGTGATGTAGAACAGTCCACTAGCAAAACTTGGCATAATATTTGCGACAATCTTCTGGTAACTCGCAGGGATGTACAAATACTTGAGTTTTTTCCAGAGCGTCATCTTTATTGCGCGTGTAGACTCCATTAATTCCAACGGGATGTGTGAAACAGCCTGGTATACTCCTGTTATGAGGTTCCAAACAAGGGCTGTGATGATCAGAACATCGACCGCGAGTTCTGTTCCAAGGGGTCCCCCAATATCCTTCAGGAAAAAAACCAACACGATCGGGAAAAAAGAGATTACAGGAATTGCTTCCAAAACATCGACGATCGGTATGAGAATCAACTCAGCAATCCTCACCCTTGCTGCCAAGATACCGAAAACGAGTGCGAGAAGTATTGAGACGGCCATTAGAATCCATAATCTAAGAAACGTGACACCAGTGGCCTCGAGAATAAGCAGCAGGAGGGCGAAGCTTACCATGGCTCCCCCCTTATAAAAGGACCGTAGAAATGCTTTTCTTAAGGTAAATAAAATCTGTATTCCATGAAATATGATGGTCGAAGAGTGAGAAAGGAAAAGACAGAAACGGTTAGCAGAACGTTTTATAACATCATGACCTTCTGATTCGATGGCCTTCCTCGACCTGAGGGACATAGGAGTTGAATTCGAGTCCAATGGGAAGAAACTCCAGGCGCTAAGCAACATCTCCTTCTCTGTAGATACAAATCAGTTCGTTTCCATTATAGGTCCATCTGGTTCCGGAAAATCCACCATAATCAAGATACTATTGGAACTGCTACGTCCATCGACGGGAACCGTTACGATAGGGGGAAAACCCTTGGGGGAAGCAAATCCAAAGATATCTGTGGTTTTTCAGAACGCAGCCCTGTTCCCCTGGCTTGACGTCCTAAAGAACGTTGAGATCGCCCTGGAACCGTTGACAAAGGACGAGAAGTACATTAAGGAGACATCTGAGAAGTTCATAAAAATAGTTGGAATAGATGGTTTCGAGGAAGCATATCCGAGAGAGCTCTCTGGTGGAATGAAGCAGAGGGTCTCTATAGCGCGTGCACTAGCCACTGGCCCCGATCTCCTGCTCCTTGACGAACCGTTTGCTGCACTGGATGTTTTCACAGCCCAGGCACTCAGGGAAGAACTCCTTGATCTCTGGGAATCGCCCACCTTCCCTCCTAATACGATTCTGATGGTGACCCACAACGTGGACGAGGCGGTCCAGATGAGTGACAAGATCGTAGTTATGAGCCACAGACCGTCAAGGGTTCTCGGAGAGGTGAAGATAGAACTCCCTAGGCCAAGGAACACCAGGAGCGAGGAATTCTACGCAGTAGTAGACGGCGTTGTAAAATTGATGTCTTCTGACTAATCCTTCAACACGATGTTGCCAATGTCGCTGTCATACGTGAAGAGCTTTGTATATCTTCCCCAGTTCAGGAGGATCTTGAGGGTATCGTCGCTCTGTCCCGGAGGAAATACTTCGTTGAGATACCTTCCGACATCGTCCTTCGGGACTTCCTTCGTATTGAGCGTATTGAAGTAGGCGATCAGAGTGTGGAATGGTTCAACATCCTTGACCAGAGAGTGCAGTAACTTCTTTCTCTGTTCAATGCTTGAACCGAGGAACTTTCTTCCAGTCTCTGTTATGGAGACGTCTCCATTTGAAATCTCTATGAGCTTCAGGCTTTCCGCATCGTCAAGAAGATTCATCAACATTGTCCTCTCTTCATCGAGAGAATCATCGAGCTTGGCTATGTCGGTTGGTTTTCCGATGTCTTCCAGAATTTCGAGCAAACCAATCAAACTGTTAGGGCCATTGGTTTCAAGACGGTGCATGTATCGTTTCAATAATCATTATCGGACCGAGTTTAAAAATGTGTTGTCGAGGGACGATGTTCTATTTCTTGCTGTTTCCGTCCAGTGGCTCCAGTGAAAATTGCTTTATGGTATAGTTTCGCGGAGATGCGAATGGTTTGAATTCCTTCCCGTTCCCCTTGTAGAACTTGCTGAAGAATTCCACATAGATTAGCCTTGCACCCTGAATTCCCGGTTCAAAAATAGCTATTATCAGATTCAGCAGCTGACCAACTATCAGGATCACGAAACCCAGAATCATGAACGGGATGGAATGATGGAGTGAACCCCTGAAGAGGTAATCAAATACGAAAGCCAGCCCAGCGGAAGCCAGGAGTATTCCCACCAGCCTCGTGTACGAGAGGATGTGTGAAATTATGGTAGTCACTTCCAGCAACGCCTGGGCCTTTTCCGAATAAATAACGACTCCAAGTCCTATTCCCAACATTGGATAGGCCAAGAGCGCGAGATGATTGGTAATGGGGTTCAGTCCTCCAGAGTTGTGATATATCACTTCAAGTCCCAGTATCACTATGGAATACGCAACCATCAGCCAGCCAATCTTTCCGATTGCTTCCTTCATATGGCCGTGGACGTAGTTTATTATGAAGCCGAAGATTAGTCCAAGGCTGACCATTGCAACTCCAGTGTAACCGGAAATGAGGAGCAGTTTCCCCAGGGCAAATCTGCTGAGTACATTTATGTGAGCGTAGGTGGCATAAGGATCTCCCGGTAGAGGAGTGCCTGGAATAGGGAATGTGAATCCAAAGTAGGAGTCAAATATTATTCCCAGTGCGATTGCAATTATTGCACCCGGTACCATCGCCTTGGCAAGTATCTTCAGGCTTCTCTTGCTCATCATCATGAGTACAAATCTTGCGAGGAATTTGGGTACGTGAGATTTCTTCGGTGGGTGATCCACCCTCCTGATCAACCACACTGAGATTATCAGGATAGTTACTCCGTAGCCAACATCTCCAATCATAAGCCCAAAGAATATCGGGAATACGAGCGCGAATATCAGTGTTGGATCGATTTCTATGGACTGAGGTAGGGAGTAGAAGCGAATGAAGAACTGGAACAGCCTGATTCCATTAGGATTCTTCAGGGAAGTAGGAGGAGTCTCTTCCGTCTCCAATTCTTCAATTATGATCTCGTCATCCGTCACGCCGTGCAGGGCGGCATTCATTATTCCGAGCTGGTCGTGGGGGACCCAGCCTTCCATGATGAATGCCCTATCCGTTCCGGAGAGTTTTGAGGTGACGTCAATTTTCTTGAGTTCAATCTCAAGCTGTTCTCGTATGGCTGCGACGTTCGCATAATTCTCCCTCGAGATCTTTCCAATCTCATCCCTGATTCCGATCAGCCTTCCCTGAGTATCATCCCTCCTCTTTTCCTCCGAAGAGAGAGAGTCCTTAACGTTCCCCGTTAGGGAGGGAACGGGAATTACATCTATCTTCTCGTTCTTGCAGAGTTCGCCAAACTTGCTCTGGTCGTATTTTGACACGACAGAGATGAGGTAATCTTTTCCAGTGAAGATGAACAACCTTCCAAAACTGCGCAATTTTTCCAGAGTCTCTTCGTCATTCCTGATGACATACGACGAGACGTTTGATCCGTTGAGATAGCTGAGGTCTCCATCGTAGAACGATATTTTTTCGAGAGTCGCAATGCTCTCGTTGAGGACCTTTAGTGAAGAGAGCGCTGCCCCTTCATTTTCCTTGAGCTTCTTCATCCTATCATAAATGTCTATCTGTTTGGCGGCGTCAACGAGTTCTCTGACATTCTTGAAGAGTTTCTTGTCGACAGACTCACTGGGATAAAGGGAGATCTCAAGATCCCTTATCTTTCTCGAAAGTTCGCTCAGTTTGGCATACGACTCGCTCTGAGGCATAGACGAAACGAGTTCGGTCGATATGGAAACCGGCTCAACCTGGAAGATGCCCAGGTCATGAAGAGCAGAGAGGATGGCCTCCTCGTTCTTCCTGACAGAATAGATCCTGACCTTCTTCATCTTCCTGGGAACCAGCATCTCAATCGTTATTCTCCATCACAATGTTTGCAATTTTTTCGACTATTTCCCCTGAAATTTCCTTCCTGAGTTTGCCTGCCTGTTCTCCGAACCTCTTCTTGATCTGCAGGGTCTCAAGAGAAGCCGCCTCCAACTCCTTCCGAACGTGATCGTCGTACGCCCTCTTCGAAATCGCTTCCGCCTCTGCTATGATTCTCTTTGCCTCTTCGGCTGCGTTCTTGACTATCTCTTCCCCTCTGGATCTTGCTTTCTCGATCCTCTTCTGCGATTCAATCTCCTTCTCTCTTATTGCCTTTAGAGTTTCCATTTCATTTGTCACGATAAAACCTCCACTATGATAATCAAAGCCAGCATGAACATGAGCACGTTCGCAATCAGGATCAGTCTGGTCACGAGGAAGAATTTTCTTTGCATGGGATTTGCGAACCTATACGCTCTCCTCACCCCTCTCCCCAATCTTGGCCTTTATGACCTTGAGCGTGATGAATGTCTCCCTGTCAATTTCATCAAGTTTCATCTTGATGTAGCTGGCCGTTTCAGTCAGCCTTGGGATCAGCACATTTTCTATCGAGTTAGTTCTTCTCTTTGTCTTGTCTATCTCTATGAGCAGCCTCCTCATTGCGACCTCCTTTTCAGCAATCACAAGCAGCCTGTTCAGAAGTTCTACAAAGTTTTCCCTCGTCTCCATCAGCGCGGTCGGAAGTGAAATAAGCTCGTATAGTTGGTCCATGAAACTGTTCTGTTTGGCCATAGATACTTGTGGGATCTTCACCCCCATCACGTTCTTGGATGTGACATCAACCTTCAGTCCAGGCTGGAAAAAGGCAGTGTTTTCTATGATGAGTTTTCCCGATACTATTTCGGCCAGTCTCTCGCTTGCAATTGATTTCTGTATCAGTTCCGTTACATTCCCCTTGAGCCCTTTCACTTCCCTGGATATGGAGAAGAATTCCAGTATGAGCGAAGACCTCTTCAGTTTGAGTAGGTCAAGCCCTCTCTTGGCCAATTTGATTCTTCCCTTTGTCTTCAGGAGCTCCATTCTGGTGGGGCGAATGTTGGATGTTTCCAAATCACTTCCCCCATTTTCCGTACCTGTCAATGAATTCTCTCTTCACTCTCTTCATTTCCCTTTCTGGTAGCGTAGACAGGGCATCCCATCCGATATCCAATGTTTTCTCTATCGTTCTATCTTCGTTGAATCCCTGGTTAACGAACTTGTCTTCGAATAGATTTGCAAAATCTAGGTATTGCCTGTCTTCCTTGCCGAGCGCCTCAGTCCCGACTATGGCGCTCAGGCTTTTGAGGTCTGTTCCCCTACCGTAAGCAGAGTACAGCTGGTCGGCGACGCCTCTGTGATCTTCTCTCGTTCGTCCCTTCCCTATGCCCTGATTCATGAGCCTGGATAGCGAAGGAAGAACGTTGATTGGGGGATAGATGCCTTTCCTGTGCAACTCCCTGCTCACGAAAATCTGTCCTTCCGTAATGTATCCTGTCAGATCTGGGATTGGGTGAGTCATATCATCGGAGGGCATGGAAAGGATCGGAAGCTGTGTGATTGAACCATTTTTTCCTCTGATCTTTCCTGCCCTTTCGTAGATCGTTGAGAGATCGGTGTACATGTACCCAGGATAGCCTCTTCTCCCCGGAACTTCTTCCCTTGCGGCCGATATTTCGCGTAGCGCTTCGGCATAATTTGTAAGATCTGTCAGGATGACAAGGACGTGCATTTCCCTCTCGTAAGCCAGATATTCAGCCGCAGTGAGTGCGACCCTTGGAAGGATAATCCTCTCCATGGATGGGCTGGATGCTAGGTTGAGGAAAAGAACTGACCTCATCAGGGCCCCTGTTTTCCGGAACTCATCTATGAAGAAGTTGGCCTCTTCGGATGTGATCCCCATCGCACCAAATATGATAGAGAAACCTTCCGAAGAGCTCAGCACTTTGGCCTGTCTCGCAATCTGTGCGGCGAGTTTATTGTGAGGAAGTCCAGATCCCGAGAAAATTGGCAACTTCTGTCCCCTGACCAGGGTATTCATCCCATCGATTGTTGAAATTCCTGTTTCTATGAACTCAGACGGCTCTTCCCTTGAGTAGGGATTTATTGCGTTCCCCACAATCTCTATCTTTTCGTTCGAAACTATTGGGCTCATTCCGTCAAGTGGCTCTCCCAACCCGTTGAACACTCTCCCAATCATTTCATCAGAGACCGGAATCCTTGCGATGTCTCCCCTGAAACGCACCGTGGTATTCGCCGTGTCCAGTCCTGTAGTTGCCCCGAAAATCTGTACTACAGCAGTACCTTTCATCGTGTCCAAAACCTGTCCCTGTCGTACCTCTCCGTTTCCGAGCGTGATCTCAACCATTTCGTTGTATCCAATGTTGTCCACCTTCTCCACGAAGAGCAGAGGTCCCGCAATTTTTGAAACTGTCTTGTATCTTATATCAGCATTCATTGCTTATCAGCCCTTCCCTTGATTTCAGACTCCATCTCTTTGATAAGAGCACCGTAGTAACTGTCAATTTCACTTTCCTTCACTTCCTTGAATCTTGAGATCTTCTCTTTGAATGCGAGCGAATCCAATTCTGAGACTGTCATCCCCTTTGTCACTGCATATTTCTCCATTTCGTCCATGGCAAGGATGGATTTGAGCATCAGGTATTGCTTCTTCAAAGAGCAGTATGTATCTACCTCGTCATATGCACTCTGCTGGAGGAAGTCCTCCCTGAGAGACTTTGCAATATCTAGTACCTCCTTTTCGTTCTCGGGAAGGGCATCGTACCCAACTAGTTGTGCGACTTCTTGCAGTTCCGCCTCTTTTTCCAGAATGGTCATGCTCTTTTGATATGCAGAGTACCAATCCTCCGAAACGTTCTTGTTGAACCACTTGCTCAATTCTTGGGAATACAGCGAATAACTGTTTAACCAGTTTATCGATGGAAAATGTCTTCGCTGCGCCAGTGATGCGTCGAGAGCCCAGAAGACTCTGGTGACTCTCAAAGTGTTTTGGGAAACCGGTTCCGAAGTGTCCCCTCCAGGAGGCGATACCGCCCCGATTACGGTAATAGATCCCCTTCTTTGATCGCTCGATACGACTCTGGCATTGCCTGCTCTTTCGTAGAATTCCGCGATCCTTCTTCCGAGATATGCAGGGTAACCTTCTTCTCCGGGCATTTCTTCAAGTCTCCCAGAAATTTCTCTAAGGGCCTCTGCCCACCTAGAAGTACTGTCGGCCATCAGTCCCACATCATAGCCCATATCCCTGAAGTACTCTGCAAGGGTAATACCGGTATATATGCTGGCCTCCCTTGCCGCCACAGGCATATTTGAAGTGTTTGCTATCAGGGTCGTCCTCTCCATCAGGGGCTTCCCTGTCTTTGGGTCCGTCAATCTAGGAAATTCTGTCAACACTTCCGTGGCTTCGTTTCCTCTCTCTCCACATGCGGTGTATATTATAACATCTGCATCGGACCATTTCGCAAGCTGTTGTTGAACTACGGTGTTATGCAGTATGATTCCTCCATACCCACCAACAAAATTCTGTCCATCATCCGGAACCGATACATCATACACCCATACTGGCCCATTCTCCCTTTCAATACTTGAAATCTCATCGCTGTAGACGGACTCGGATGAGGCAGTTATTGAATTATCAACCTCTGGGAATTGAGGATTCGCTTCTTCCACTATCTGCATGAAATTTGTAAGTTTATTCATGCTCATGTTTTCATTGTTCCCTATGTAGTCATAAATCTCCATTCCGTTCTTAAGCAGCTTTGAATAAGTAGTGTTCCTGTACATTTCCGCCATGTATTCTTTTGAAATTGGGACAGTATCGATTGAATCAAAGCCGCGTCTCTTTGAATTGACGTATTTTGCAATCGATGAAATCTTTGTGAGATTCTTGGAGAAAATAGATGAAAACTCCTTCAGATCGACAATGCTCCTTACAAATATCCTATAGTACGTTTTTTCCTCAATCGTTCTGGTTCCTAAGGAATGGATCACTCCAAGTCTAGTCAAGAGATAGGACAACTGGTTTCTTAGTTGAAAGCTCGCAGTTGAAAGTTCGACTTCCCCGTTGCTGAATGATCCTTCCCCCATAAAATAGGCTTCGAGGAATGCATTCAGAATTCCCTGGCTAGATTTCAACAAAATGTTTGGAATTTGTTTGGTTGACGCTGTCCTGCCTACTTCAAGTGAGTCCAAGAATTTTACCAGTACGGAACTGTGTACCAAGACGTTCGGAGTCTTATCTTGCTGTAGTCCTAGCTTGGAATCCAGTCCAAAGACAAGAGATGTAAGTTCTGAGAACCTTTCTAGCAGGTACTTGTCGGAATTCGTAAAGACCACCGTTTCGTCTCCCCTGATGTAACCTTCAGAGGCATAATAGCCGATGAATTCTGCCAGTTCTTTGGTGACTTTGGATGGGATGGTTACAGTAGAGCTTCGTCTATCCCCGATCAGAGCTCTAGGTAGGGGAGCAGTCAACCCCATAGTCTCATAAATGATCTTTACCCACTTCAGTTTTGGAGCAACGGATTTTGTAGCACTTGTCAAACTGTACCGTACATTCTTCGGGAGTTCAATTCTGATGTTTTCTGATGATGCTCTTTTCAACAATTCCGATACGTTCTTTCTGATATCCTCATCCAGGACTCGGACTTCGGGTAGACTGTACAAATCGATCTCTGAATCTTGGTTATTGATGGCAATTTTTTTGGCCGATAAGATATAGTTTCCAAGAGATAGGTCTTTGGCCATAGTCTCCTCTATTTTTCCTCTTTCGTTAACTTTGAATAACTTATGAACAGGAGTTATTCTGACTTCCCTTCCAGTTCGAGTTCTGATCTTAAAGACACTCTCACTCTTGCCTCTGAATATTAATTTAGATCTGCTTTTGACTATATTGTTTCCTTTGTATGAAAACAGGTCTATCGGTTGAACAAGTTCAAGGTATTCTCCATCCTTATCTATGATCTTGCTCGATGTTTTTTCGTACTTCTTATACAGGTCTTCTATCTTTATTAGGGTTCCATTGCCCAAGAGCACCGGCGTATCTCCTGTCACGCACTTTCCTGACCCGAAGGGTCCGGGGACCGCTACAGTTCCTCCCTTTGCGACGGGGAAGAACGAGTCTATAACCCTTTGCCCCGTAACCAGCGGAATCTCTGGAGGGAGTTTGCTCTTGACGGGTCTCGGTAGACGCACTGGCCATTCCTGACCCAACGGAATTTCTTTGATTCCGGACTTTGACAAAACAGTACCTACTGTTTGTAGTGGAGTGAACTCTCCCTCTTCAATCGTTTCAATCGTTCCTTCGATACCAAGAGGTACCATTATTCTGTGGTCTATCAGCGAAGTTTCCTTCACTATGCCGACTATATCTCCTGCAGACACCTTGTCTCCCTTTTTGACGGTTGGATTGAATTTCCATTTTTTCTTCATATCCACCGGTGTCGGATAAATCCCCCTTTTTATGAAATCCCCTCCCTGAGCCCTTATAACATCGAGGGGCCTCTGAACTCCATCATAGATTGATGAGAGCAATCCCGGCGCCAGAACGACCGACAGGGGCTTTCCCGTCGACTCAACATTCTCTCCGGGTTTGATACCGCTCGTATCTTCGTAGACCTGGATGGTCGCCTTATCTGCCTCCATGCCGATGATCTCTCCAAGGAGCCCCAGTTCTCCGACTCTGACGACATCGTACATCTTTGCATTCTCAATATCTTCCGCAATAACGACTGGTCCAGCAATTCTCAATATCTTTCCCATTTACATTCCTCCTAGGTCCATGTTTATACCCAATACCCTTCTTGCGAGGTTTGAAATACCCTCTTCCTCAGCTCCCTCTGTCACGGGTATGAAAACGACAAGAGGTGAAACGCTGCTGTAGAGCAGACTCGTGAATTTCTTGTCCAGGGTCCCAGCAAAGCTGTTTGACGCAAGGATCAACCCGAAGTTTCCAGAATGGTAAAGCTCCCTGAGCTTG
>JAMCQR010000015.1 GCA_023379555.1 Thermoplasmatota archaeon
GGTCCAGAGGCGTCGAATGGATATCACACGGGTTTCAGATTGACTGGACAGGGTGGAGAAGGGAGCACTCACGGCATTGAAGAGTACCTGAAGATAAAGAACATTTACGTGAACTATTCACGAAAAGATCTCGAAATTGAGACGGTAAGGGAAGAGATCCTGAAGCCATCCCAGGGGTAGATACGGTTCAAGCAAACAGTAATTCGCATCGAAGGTTCACATTCTTATTTCATCCTTCTAATCACTATCTCAAAAGATCGATTCCGAGATGATTTTTTTGCACAGTTCTTCACAGTTGAAAGCGTCGCTTCATCTTTCAATGAATCACCATCATATGTACGAGCGGATTTACTTTTTCTGATTTGATTAATTTTCAAATCTCGGAAGTTTTTGCAGATGGTTCAGACGGTTTCACACATTTGAATTCTATTATCTTGTTCTCAATCGCGGTGTCATCACGCCTTTAGAATGCAACGTGCTCACATTTAAAACTTCAAGAACTTTTTGAAATGCAGTATGGAATCAGATACGATCCACTTGAGATTCCCTGAGTTGTTCTCCCCTGATCTTCATTTTCTCTCTGAATTTCAAAATGTCCTTTGGAATAATGAATATTAGTAATGCGAAAACAATTCCACAAAATATCCAGGTCACTGAGCTGACAACAGTGATTGCGAACTGAAGTGATATGACAGTAGCCACAATTCCGACTATTCCAGGTCCGAATGCACTCCCAGCACTTGCAAAGAAATTGAGGTACGCAGTCGCGCTCCCCCGCAGTTCTGGCTCAATGATATCCATGACTCCTGCATTCACACTAGGTCCCGCCATAGGTAGTACAAATGCAGTAATGACCCCAAGCACGTAGAAGCGGTCAACCGAAGTTGTGTACATAGTAAGAAAGATGAGAATTGCAGACAAGAACACAACAACCGTTCCGAGGATTGCTCTTCCGCTTGATATCCTCTTGAACAGAAAGTCGCTTAGATACCCAGAGACTAAGTTGCCTGCGACCATTGAAAGTATCCACATTAAAAGTACCACAGTTATCGTAAATGACGGTATTTTCCTGACAATGGCCATATAGGTGATTATCCAGAAGCTTATCGCAGTCCAAGGAATGGTCCCGAAGAATCCCTGGATGAAAAGAAGGAGAAGAGATCTGTTCGTAAGTATCTTCTTGATGTCTGAGAGCTTGACCTTGTATATATCCGAGGCAACATGGCCTTGCAGTTCAGGCTCAGATGATCCTCTTGGAATTTCTTTTACCAGAAAGAAGATCAGTGCTCCGACTGCAAGACTGAGTCCGGCTGTGATAAAGAATGAATATCTCCAGTTCAGTCCTGCCCCAATGACTGTAAGGGGAATGACTATGCCAAGGAGATATCCAATTGGACTAGCAGCATTGATCACACCCATTGCCTTTCCCCTGCTCTTTGGTTCAAAATAATCCGCTGTGAGAGTGTAAGCTCCTGATGGGAGAGGATAGCCGATTCCGGTCAGAATCCTTGTCACGAATAACTGAGAAAATATCCTGGATAGAGCGTTGATCCATGTCGTTGCTCCCAGAATCACTGCCATTAGGACCGTAAGAAGTTTTCTGGAGTATTTATCGTACAAGTACCCCCAGAATGGATAAAGAACAGTTCCAACTATCAACGTGGAAGTTACCAGTAATCCAAGAATTGCGTCGGTAACGTGGTACTCCTGGATAAGCTGTGGTTCCACCGCTGATATTACGTAAGTGTCTGCAGATTGTATCATGAGAAAAGCTGACAAAACGGTAACAACTCCCCATTTGTACCTGCTTTTGCTCATTCTCTCGTATATTTTTTAAACCGTATTAATAATTTTTTACGATTTTTCTCTTACTGTTAATGAGTCTAAAAAATATAAAGCAAGACAAAGATTTATTCATACTAAAAATTTTCATATTAGAAAATGAATACAAATTGGATATACTTGCCAGTTCAATACTTGAAAAACAGTTTTAAAAAGATCGATGACAGAACAATAGAGTTCAAAATCAAGAATATGGAAGGATCTGCGAGAGTGAACATTTCCCCGTCCATCTACTTGGATGGTAAAGACATCTCTGCTGGAAGCACTGTGAGCACTAATGAAGGAGAATTTGAAGCTGTAAAAAAGAACATGGACCTGGACATTTTGCTGGGTGAATCTATTGTTATGAGATCAGTCTTAGAAAAGCCTCTCAATCCGGGAAGTCATAAAATTAAGGTAATCATCGGAGTTAACTTTCCGCTCTGGACTACATTTGAGTTAGAATTCAAGGTGAAGGCATAACAATTAATTGAAGTGTTTGGCCATCTCCTTGTTCTCCTTCAGGCTCAATAATTCTTCAACAACTCTTTCTGCCTGTTTGTTAGTCCTGGTGCGCGGATCCGCCATCAACCATTCTAAGAGCGTCTCCTTTCCGCCATCCGTGAAAGCCTCAAGTGCCCACTCCATTCTCTGGATTCTCGGAAGAATCGAAAAGTTCATCACTTTCTTTGGAAGTTTTCTACCTCCGATTCTATGGATCCCCTTTCCATCAATTACTGAAGGAGTCTCAACTGCAACATTATCTCGGATTCCTTCAAAAATTCCGTTATTGATAACGTTGACTTGATAGTTACCTCTCACATCGTTTGCCAAAGCGTTTAGTATTGGAACAACAGGTTCATCGCTGATTCCAGATGGAAATAGATTTGAAAGAGATTCTTTTGTGTTTTCGAGAGCATTGTTTATTGAGGACATATGCCTCTTCTCACTATCCAGGTAAAATTTCCAACCTATTGCAGAATCGAAGCCACCGAGAGCTCCATACCATCGGACCTTTGTCCTGTGATTTCTGTGATACTTCCAGGATCCGCTCCGGACGGTATCTCCAATCGGAACTAGTCCAAATTCATTGTACATATCCACCATCGCTGGCGACATCTGAACACTCAGTGGGTTTGACCTAGTTGTAGTCAGCCACCCTTTGTAAAACGAATGGTATTCCTTGTCGACCCATTCTCGAAGGATAGGGTAAGCATTTTCTTGACGATTCTTGAACTTGGTCATCCAAATTGTGTGATTGAGACCCATAGACTCAACTTCCATCTCCTTCTCTCTGAGTCCGACTGAACCTACGATATCCCTATACTCCATGTGACCGTGGCACACTCCCACCAACTTTATCTTGAACAATCGTCCTATCAACGTCGTTAGTTCAAACACCGGATTTGAAAGTTGAAGTAGCCAAGATTCCGGGCTCAACTCTTCGACATCTTCTGCAATCTCTCTTGCAAGCTTAAGTTGGTAGTATCCCCAGATAGTATGGTAGTCAGATACCATGTTCCACTCTACGCTATTTATCCCCCTAAAGTATCCATTTTTCTCAGAGATGGCCCTCATCTTTTCATAGTACTGGTGTCCTCCAGCCATTGCCGTATTTATTACGAAGTCGGAATCTTTGATGGCTTCTCTCCTGTTTTTAGTCTTGAGAACCGTCATTTCAAATTTTACTTCAGCAGAATATCTCTTCGCCAGCCTGTACACTGAGTTGAGGCGATCCTCATCTATGTCCATCAGAGAGATGGTGCTTCCCTTCATTTCTGGAGTCGAGCAGAGATCGTGTATTATAGTAGAACTCCAGAACAAACTTCCTGCTCCTAGTAGTGCAATCTTTAAAGGCACAATAGGTCACTCACGTCAATTATCACCAATAAAATAATAAAGGCTTCGAGAACCGCATGTTAGTTCAACATCATAATGGAAATTCACCTAAGTCTTCCCTATCTCACAAGGTATTGCTTCAATAAACAAGACGTTAAATTTAGGGAAGAGATGGCTCTTTGTAATGGAAAACGACATCGTTTATTTTCAGGCTCACACTCATTCAAAATACTCTATAAACAGACTGAGCGGAGAGGGAGTTTTTCACAAGTTAACGTGGCCCATTGAACGTTTCATCCTGAGAACAATAATGAAGAGTCCAAAAGGGCTCTTGAAGTTGGCCCACAAGAAAGGAGTTAGTTATGTGGCCGTCACCGACCACAATCGTGTACCAGCGATAGACGAAGGGAGAGATTATTTGATTACCGGGGAGGAGTGGGGTCAAAGAAAGGGTCATTCAAATCTTATCAACCTCGTGGTATCTGTTTCTCCAGAGTGTGGATATTTTGAAGGGATCGAACCAGAAAGTCCAAAAGACTTCCAGAGTGCTGCAGTAGAAACCGCCAGACAGGGAGGTTTTGTTTCAATCAACCATCCCTTCAAGAAAGATGCATGGCTATGGGGGGAGGAAAGTTACACCCTCGCGAACGCTCTCGAAATATGGAATGGAAAATGGTGTGAAGAGAACCAGAAAGCACTTGATTTGTGGCAGAAATTACTGGTCGGTGGATCCAAGATATGGTGCATGGCGGGGAACGATTTTCACGTCAATCGCATCTTCAACATAGATTTCCAGGTAATTGCTTTCACAAATACTGATTCAAAACAGTCTCTGATCTTAAAGCTAAAAAATGGAGATTTCTCGATCACAAGAGATACTGGAACTCCCATTGTCT
Source organism: Thermoplasmatota archaeon (assembly GCA_023379555.1). Next base: position 4,557 of record JAMCQR010000015.1, read on the forward strand.
TTCTCCGCAAAGATTTGAGTTATCTAATCGAAAAATATCGAGAACCAATAGAACTGAGGGTGGTTTTCCCCAGTCACACCGAAAAAAGACAAGATCCTTCGAAAACAGGAGTAATAGAAAGGAAGGAGAATCAGAATTTCGTGAGATTAGAACTATGGGAAGAAAATACCCCTCTCAGTTTTTCTAATCCCGTTTTCCTTTGATCCGTACAGCAGTGCTTGGACGAGAAAAGCCGATGAGCCAGGGAAGTGAATGCCAGTGAGGCATCTTCCGGTTTCACGATCTATTGTTTCACAGCTGAGCCCGTCATCCATGGACAGGTTCTCCAACACAGATCCGTCTCCAATTCCCGATAACACTTGGGTGGCATAAGAGTGAATCCACGGTTGATTGACGTGCCTGTTTCCAAATCCGCCAAATTTCCCTTCTATTTTGAATTCATTCTTGTCAGACTTGATCCATTCCAATGTGTTCTTGAATACTCTGGACTCTTTTTCAATAAATCCAAGATACGGAAAGAGGAGAAGGGAACCGGTGGGATCATCATAGAACTCGTAGTGACCGTTCAGGTCAGAGGAATAAGAAAACATGTCGTCCTTGACCAACGCTTTCATGATGTCTTCCTTAATCCTTTCAGAGTACTCCAGGTAGGTTCGATCCAGTAAGACATCCTTGACTCTCAAGGCATACGTGCGCATCGAGTACCAGAGGGCAACGTTGTCAAAAGTAACGTAGGGGTATGTAGTGGGGTCATCCGAACTGTTTAAATCCGTGCTAAATAAATTGTACTCTTCGCTCTTCCTTGAAATGAGTATGTCCATCAGTTGGCTAGTTCTTGTAACAGTATCTTCAGGAGTTAGCACGTTGTGAACTATTGCTCTTTCTAGTGCAAGAAAATAGTACGACAACTGATCTAGTTCAAAGCCGTCGTACAATATGCGCCCATCCATATATAGAGAATGAATTCCTTTATGCTTCCAATATTTTGTAAACAGCAATGAAAGAAGAACCCTTGCCCTTTCTGGATCGTATCGTTCTATCACCGGAAAGGTCCAGAATATGAAATCTCTAGCCCAAAATCCACTAGATACATAGTACTTCGGACTCTTCGAAGCAATAATGCAATCATCTTCATTGTCTATGAATTTCGAGTTCGAGTTGAAGATCGACATTAGAATGTTGTCTCTCACAACCTTATTGTCGACTTCCTCTAATCGGCTCATGTAGTTATCTGTCTCAATCTCAAGATTACTTTCTCCGATCCTTGAGAGATGAACTACATTCAGAACCGCTCTATCGGGAGTGTCCCCAATGCCTACAAAGCACCCGCTATTCCCTTGTCTAAATGCAATAGATGGAAGGCGATCTCCTATAGAGATGTAATAGGCAGGAGTTTCAGACCAGTTAGTCTTTTTGTTCCTTACTCTACTGGGGATTTCCCAGAATATCTTCGAATAGGCACTCACGATGAGTTTACTGCGTATCTTGATTCCAAGGTAAAAACCCGGCCTGTCTGGGGGAATCACTATCTTTATCCCTGCATCTCTAGAGATCTTCTCCAGCCATCCAGAACCTCGGAAGTCATTCTCCGAGACAAGCCCACGCACTCTGAAACAGACTAGTGTCGATCCGCTGCTGACCGGGAAACAGATCTCCAGAACGTCTTCTTTTATGATAATTGAAAGGTAATAGTTAGCACCTAACCTGTAATTCTGCTTGACAACTCTGTCGGGCGAAGTTATTAACTTCTTATTGGCAAAGTCATAACTCAATTTCTACAGTCCCCTCTACATAGTCCAATGATTGATTGGATAAGGTATGTCGGTCAACATATTCATTCAAGCTGTATCCAGGAATGCCAGTTATCGAATGAAAACCTGTAACCGGTAGATTTCCAATATAGCTCATCCTAGTGTCTCCAACTTCTGCCTTCTTTGTTATGCCGGATTGTCCTTCAAATCTAATGTCAAGCAAATTCCCAACCATCATGGGATTGATAACGTTCTTGATCCTTTCCATTCTTTGAGTAATGTGATACGCAGAGTCCATCCATTCTTCCGGTTGCCATCTGCCGTTACTGAGGAAGGAATTCCACTTTCCAGGATTGGCATCCGGCTGTATAATTAGATCTGCATCTTCCAGTTCTGAGATGTACGTGGGTTCAAAAGCATCCAAACTGATTGCTATGCCGATCTTCTTTTCATCAAGCTTGAAAGGGGACACGGTTGAGATGTCCCCGCCAGAGATCCCAAGATCTGATTCCATGGCGGTTGGAAAAACCTTGTCTTGTCTGAATAAAAGTTCGCCAGAGGTGCCGAATACAAATGCGGTGTTGTAAACTCTTGCTATAGAGAATTCCCAGTTTTCACCCTTCTTTTCGAATCTAGGCATATTGTTGCACGCAAGAGTGTGAACAGAGTATTCTTTGGAAAGAGAACTAAAAAAATTATAGAATTTTCGAACAAAAAGATCCGTGAGGGAAAGAAAGATGGCAGTTGTAAAATTCTGAATATCATTTTCCTTTGCAATTGAATCTATCCTCCTTTGGTCTTTGGAATAAAGTACCTGCATTGCTTCGAGCGAGGACTGTGCTTTCATTCCGGCAAAGGCAGTTAGGAGTCCGATATCTTCGGGGAACACTATAAAGTCGCCGGGATTGGTATTCTTATAAAACCTTTCAACGTGAGAGGGAAACCCACTCCCGAAATCATCGACCTCAATTTTGAATTGAACCCCGATAAATCTCACGAATGTTATATTGTCAGGAAACTTAAAAACTTTCTTTAGATCTACCAAATTTCTGTTTTATTCCACTACTTTAGTAAGCTTTGAAGGTTTATCGGGGTTTAGGCCAAGAGAGGTGGAGCTGTAATAGGCCAGAAATTGACCAAAAAGCAAGCTTAAAATGGAATCGACCGTTTCGTTCTGGGTAGAAACATCATATTTCTCTGTCAAGAAGTTCCTCACATCCAATACTTTGCTGCCGTAGGACAGCAGCTCCCCCGAGATTTTACTATCGTTAGAGAACATGAAAACAGACCAATTGCTGTCCAGGATCTGTTTCGGACCGTGGAGAAATTCCCTTACTGGGAAAGCATAGCTCACCGCATTGCTGGTTTCCATCAATTTCAAAGATGCTTCAAGGGCGATCGGATACAACAACCCAGACCCTAGAAACACAGTATTTCTTGCAGATGTTTCAGCTATTCCTTGAATTGTCTCTTTACCGTCCACTATTGCCTTCGTTCCTCTCCTGATTTCTTCCAAAGTTACAGTAAATTCTTCATCCTGAGAGTTAAGAGATATTTTCAAAGAAGTCAGCAATTGCGAGAGATGTGATTTTGTTGCGGCAACTGACAGCTCACTTCCAACGTCTGTGTATATAGTAAAATCTGTAATATTTCCAAGTTTAGATTTACTTGCATTTGTGATGGCTATGACAGTAGAGCCTGCTCTCTTCAGCATTTCAGCGGAACGCAGAGCATCGATGCTGTTTCCAGACTGACTGAAAACAATGGAAGAGGTTCCAGACTGCTTGACAGATAGCAACTTCTCGGCTTCGCTGGAAAATATGGGAATGCAGGTCATTCCCTTCCTGTTCAGGAGCACTGAGAGATAAATTGCTGCGTGATAACTGGTCCCATTTCCGATAGCATAAACTACCCTTGATCTGTCAAGGATGTCGTTAACACGCTCTAAATCTGCAAATTCCTTGGTTTTGAAATCTTCTACTATTGCTGGTTCTGACTCAATTTCCTCCAGCATCGAATGCATGCTACCCGAATAGGCTTCTTCTTATATTTCTTTGTTCAATCATTGTAGCTAAGGCAATGGTAGTCCTTTGCAAATTTTTTCATAAATGTCTGCGGAATTTCGTTTTATTCTTTCCTTGGTTTTGTAATCAACGGAATACAGGCCAAACCTCATGGAATACCCGCTAGCCCACTCAAAGTTGTCGAATAGAGACCAGTGAAAATATCCCTTTATAGGTATACCTTCGGAAGAAATTGATTGAGACAAAGAGGACAAGTGGTCGACTATGAATTTCCCCCTTTTGGTGTCGGTAGCATCTGCTATTCCATTTTCCAAAATGTATATTGGTTTCCCGTACCTTTCATAGATCCATTTCGAGACGTGTTTGATACCGTCAGGATAGATGTCCCATTTGAAATCTGAGCAGTCCTCGCAGGGAAGGACCTTCATTGGCAGTACTCCGGCGTACTTTTCTTCCTCAGAGTACTTCACCCTTAACCTTGTATAGTAGTCGATTCCAACGTAATCTGTTTGACCGAAGTTTGGAATCTTTTCGTCTGGATTGCCACTTAGGCTATTATCAAATTCCCCTTTAATTGCAGCGTTGAGGACCCACTCATTATTCAAGTACCTTGCAGTGTTTGCAATCTCCGCATCCCTCTTATCGCCACTTGCAGGTTCGAAGTAGGGAGGGGCGGTACCTATTCCTACCTCTCTCTTCGTATTCTTCTTTAGGATTTTGTAAGCTAGATTGTGAGCAAACGCAAGATTTCTCTCAACCTTGAACCCAAGAGGAATGTTATCTAGGCCAGGTGGAAATCCGGATGTTGTCCCAAAAACATATCCATTCGTGGCTATAACTTCTGGTTCGTTAATAGTCTCCCACCATTCTACCTTCGGGCCAATTGTCTTGGAAATGAAGTATGCATATTTTGCAAATTCTTCCACAGTCGTAGTATCCAGCCAGCCCTTGGCTTTGGCGTGCTCGATGTCGTAATGACACATAACTGGTTGATGGAGCCAAGTTGGTAGTGGCCAGTGATAAAGTGTCATAAACACCTTGAGTCCAAGGGAATGTGCATAGGCTACCATTTTTGAGTATCGATCCATTGCTTCTTTGTCTGCATTCGACTGAAGCTGAGCAAACGTGTTACTAGACTCAGTGAAGGTTAAAGGCTCTCCATTGGCATTCCTGGTGAATTCGGCATCTACTGAAAATGTTGGCTCCTTGAAAATTCTTGCCCATTCTATGCTCATCCTAATCGCATTATTTCCAAGCGATCTTGCCCTCTTCATATCCTCCTCGTATAGGTCCCAGAATCCATCTCCGTCTTGCGGCTTATCACCCGATACCAGTCCATCCTTTATGATCTGTTCATTATTTGCCCATTCGTACCAATCCGTTTTCTCAAAATTGCTGTCCTTTGAACTTCCCATTTCTGTCTGAAAAGCTGAAATTGCAGTTCCCCAAATGAATCCCTTCGGAAACTTGATCTCCATGAGACCCAATGAATTCCCCCGATAAGAAATTGTCCAATAATATGAGACTGGCAAATGAATTTTAGCGAATTAAAATCTAAAGAAGATTTAAATGTGGCATGAGATTCCTGTTCCAAATGGACTTCTCTGAATATTTGAAGAAAGTTGAGCTAGATGAAACACGAAAAAATCTTATTCTGAAATCAAAGAAAATAGTTTCTTTCTCACCGCACCCCGATGACAATGAATTGGTAGCTGGTGGTTTCGTTGCGAGGAAGATCACCGATGGGTCCGAATTCCATCTGGTGGTTGCAAGCGATGGAAGAAAAGGAAGCAGAACGATTGGGGAAGAAGCACTTAAGGAGATTAGGGAGAAGGAGCAGCGGAATGCTCTCTCTATACTCGGATCTAAGAACGTCAGGTTCCTCGGATATAGGGACTCCGAGGTGCCACAACCTTCATCGCTTAGGAACGACGTTATCAAGGTCATTCGAGAATTATCCCCAGACCTCGTGCTGACTGTGGACCCTTTCCTTCCATACGAGGTTCATCCAGATCATGTGAATATGGGGATGGCAGTGCTGCAAGCGGTACTTTTCGAAGAATTCCCAAATTTTGGGGAAGGCATGCCTGTGAAAAGTCCGAATGTCGCCCTAGGTTTCACTTACAACCCAAATGTAATACTAGGCTGTGATGATAGTATGGACAAGAAGATTTCAGCAATGAAGGCACACAGTTCTCAGTTCACGGAAGATGCAATAGAATTGGTCAAAGGTATAATGCATCTTTACGGACAGAGAGTGGATAGTCAGTACGCGGAACCTTTCAGAGTTCTTATGCCGCACGAGTTACACGTGAATGTTTTGGGAGGTATGAATCCATGGTAACTGCTGATACTCCCAACACAATCGGTAAAGGGAGTCCTTCTGGAAATTCGGATTCTGGAATTCTGCCAATGAGTCTGAAGATCCTTTACAGTTTTGGACAGATGGGAGTAAATTTGCCAGGATACTTCTTTGTTTACCTTTGGACGATTTATTCCCCTCACGGAGGAACACAGCTTATGCCGGCCTACCTGCTCGGGGCTGCGTATGGCGTCGGGGTCATAATACAGGCCGTCGCAAATCCGTTCATTGGGAATATGAGTGACAAGCTCAAGTGGAAGATGGGACGGAGGAGACCATTCATACTGACTGGTTTCATTCCTCTTGCCATCAGTTTCCTTCTATTGTTCAGACCTATATCTACCAACCAGATTGCTAACTTCATCTATGTTTCAGTCGACTTTGCCATATACAATTTCCTCTACGCGTTTGTGGTGCTTCCCTACCTTGCAATGATACCTGAGATTTCACTCAATTCTAATGACAGGGTAAAGCTACTGAGCGTTGGCTCCTATTTCAATGCAATTCCCACGATTCTTCTCCTCTTAATAACAGGTATTCTCCTCAGCAAGGGGTATTCTTTCTTCGACGTAGGTGCAATGGTGTCCGTCGTGATCATAATTTCTTTCCTCGTACCGTTAGTCTCAATCAGGAGGGAAAAATTCCAATCTCTTTCTCCACAGTCGTATAATCTTCAGAAAGCACTTGGAAGCACCCTTAGAAACAGGACATTCTTGATGTTCATTGCCGCCTACGTGTTCATAATTTTCGGAATGTATTCTTTCATCAATGCAATAACGTACTACACCGGGATAGTCATCCTTCCAGGTAGCTCCGAACCAACATATTCTAGCTACTCTTCATTCATTCTCGCTATAATATTTGTCTTCCTTGCGATATTTTCGGTTGTAACCATTAAGATTTCAAAGAAACTGAACAAGAAAAAGGCGATGATCATACTCTCCTCTGTCCTCGCAATTGGAATGGTTTTACTCGGTATAATGCCTTCAAATCCACCTCTTGAATTGCTAATCCCCATCCTCGCCGTAGTTGGAATGGGAGCAACTGCCCCGATAATCCTTACCTATGCAATTTTATCAGACATCATTGATGAAGATGAGTTAAAGACAGGATATAGAAGGGAAGGAATGTACTTTGGGATCCAAGGACTGATCGAGAGAGTCCCTTATGCACTATCTGGAGCTTTTGTTGGACTGTACTATTCGGCTGTTTATCTTCCATCATCTTCACAAACTGCTATGAGATATCTTGCATTCATCGCAGCTATTTCGACTGCCATAATGGTTGTAATTTTCTCAAGGGTACCACTTAAGGAGAAACTGAAAGGGTAGGAACAGCAAAGAGAGTGGGTCTCACTGAAATTCTTGTGGGCGATATAGTGAAAACCAAAAATGAAGTTTATCAATGGTTCCAGAATTAGATCACAAATAGGTGCAGCCAGATTCCAGTCAATGACAGAAACGTAGCGTTTACGATTGCAGCGTTTGTTCCCATATCCGCTGCAGTTCTTGGGGCTGGGGTTGTGAGATTCATGAAGAGAACGATACTTGAGTTTCAGATTCAAATTCAAAGTCTTTATAGGTATGATTGCTGACAAGCATATGTCTACCATTCAGTTCTATTTGGTGGATGTTTTTGCAAAGGAGAGATTTGAAGGTAATCAGCTAGCTGTGTTTCCAGAAGTGAATGGGCTTGATGGAAGTACTATGCAGAAAATAGCAACGGAAATGAATCTCTCCGAAACAACCTTTGTTATCGGTTCCGAAGTTGACAGGGATGGCAAAATAAGTTTCAAGACCAGAATATTCACAAAGAACGAGGAACTGCCGTTCGCGGGTCATCCGACTCTGGGCACTGCTTATGTATTGAAACAACTGTATGGTGGAGATGAAATCTGGCTTTCCCTCAAGGTGGGAAGGATCAGAGTCAAGTTTTCAGAACTTGGAGAAGGAGTGACTGGTGAGATGACTCAGAAAGACCCATCGTTCGGTAAGCTTCACGATGCTGGCACTATGGCTAGGATCTATGGTATCAAGAAAGCGGAAATAGACGACAAACTCAAAATACAGACAGTCTCGACAGGAAACCCATTCATAATACTACCAGTGAAAACTCTGAAGACGATACAGAGGCTTACTCCAGACAACAAAGCAATGGAAGAATACCTGAAGGAGTCAGATGCAAAGTTCATTTACGTTGTGACACAAGAAACAGAGTCGAAAGAGTCTAGGATCCACGCTAGAATGCTCTACTATGGAGGAGAAGACCCTGCTACGGGATCTGCAGCTGGTCCTGCGACGGCATGGTTATTGAGCCAGAATCTGATCGAATCCGATAAGGTGTATTCTATAGAACAAGGTTCCGAAGCTCGTAGACCAAGCATAATTTATGTGCGTGGCTCAAAGAAAGACAAGAAAATTTCAAACATAAGGGTAGGAGGTAAGTGCTTCATCATCTCAAGAGGAGAAATGACTCTCTGATTTTCTTTTAATGAGAGGTGAAAAGACTACCTTTTGACAGCAAGATGATTAAATATCAGCCACATGTTCACTACTCATGGCAGATGGATTCAACACAAGGGCAGTGCAGGCCGGTGAATTTAGGGATGAAAGAACTGGTAACGTGACTACTCCGATATATGAGACATCAACTTTTTATAATCCGAATCCAAATCCTTCAGCGTACATTGACCACACGAGAAACAAACCTTTCATGTACACGAGATGGGGTAATCCCACGCTTGAATCCCTGGAGAAAAAATATGCTGCTCTCGATGGTGTTGAAGAGTCGCTTTCTTTCTCTACCGGTATGGGTGCCATAACTTCAGTTGTAATGTCATTACTTAAAAAGGGTGATAGACTTCTCTCAATGAAGGAACTCTATGGAGAGACATTCTTGTTCTTCACGAAGTATTTGCCATCAATAGGGATAAAAGTTGATCTTGTTAATCTGGACGAACTCAATTCGGGAAGCGTGAACCTTAAAGGCTACGCTGGATTGTACGCAGAGTCCATAGCGAACCCGACTCTAAAGGTCTGCGACCTTAGTCTTCTGGGTAAGATGTCAGTGGAGGCCGGAGTTCCGTTGTTGGTAGATGCTACGTTTGCCAGTCCCTACAACCAGAATCCGGTCAAGCTGGGGGCAGCATATTCGCTTCACAGCGGTACAAAATACATAGGTGGACATAGTGACATCATGCTGGGCCTTGCAGGTTTCGAGAAAAAGAACATGGACGCAGTCTGGGCCAAAAGGAAAATGTTCGGTGCCTCTCCAGATCCGATACAGGCATATCTTGGACTCAGAGGATTGAAGACTCTTGGCCTGAGAATGAAAGCGCACAATCGGAATGCAATGGAGATTGCCAGGTTCCTATCTACCCACAGGAAAGTGGACAAGGTATTCTACCCAGGACTTGAAGGATCTGAGTACAATGAAGTGGCTAAGAGAAATTTGACGGGGTTCGGCGGAATGGTCTCCTTCGAGTTAGCTGGAGGGCGGAACGCAGTTAAGGACATGGCTAGAAAACTCAAGATATTCTCATACGCTCCAAGCTTGGGCGGAGTCGAATCACTTTTCACTCTTCCTGTTGAAACTTCACATCTTAGTTTGACTCCAACTGAAAGAATGGAAGCAGGAATTGCGGAAGGACTTGTCCGTATGTCGGTCGGAATTGAAGATAAAGAAGATCTCATAGAGGATCTGAAAAATGCTCTAGGATGACGGCACCACGTATAGATAAACACTGAGAAATGAAAATATACCCATTTCAAAGCTTAAAGCCAAGTTTAAATTCCTTTCCAACTTCTTCAAATATCTTCTTTTCTATTTCAACGCCAGCTGAAAGATAGCACTGCTTAGCACTTTCATATCCATTTTCTCCTAATTTTTCCGAACCCTCTCCTACTGCTGAAAGCAGCATCTCGCTCGCGGTGTCAAAATCTCCTGCTGGGAAGACGTAGCCATTAGATCCATTGATAACTAGCTCGCTCACGCCTGTTCCGCTGCTCACCACAACCGGTTTCTTGTTGACCCAACCTTCAAGGACAGTCATCCCGAAACCTTCGAGCGTTGAGGTTAGAAGTACCGCGGAAGCCAAGCTGTAAGCCGCTTTTAGCTCATCCTTTGATGAATGCCCAAGGAACGTCACCTTATCTTCCAGCTTAAGTTCCTTAACCAGTCCCTCAAGTTCTGCCCTCCACGCTCCTCCTTTTCTAAATCCAAGCCCTCCTCTGGAGGAAGATGAAAAACTGCCGTTTCCGATGAGTACCAGTCTTAATTTTTCTTTTTTTGCTGCCTTGGCAAAAGCTCTTATCCCGATATCCTGGGATTTTATGCGATCCATTCTCGCTACTATAACCACTAATTTTTCATCAGATTTCAGGCCCACTTTTTCTTTGAATTTGTCAAATTCTGAAGAACTCGGAGGATCGGTCCACTCCCGGGGATCTACGTATGGGTACAGCTGATATGCCCTTCCTCTGTAATCGGATTTTATCAACCCTTCAAGATCTCTTCTTGTACTAACGACGACTGCATCAAAACTTTCCATACCTTTGACGACGATCCTTCTCGCAAAAGTTCCCATCTTTTCAGGGACGAAAGGTATGTGCCATCGAAGTATAGCTGGAGCTGCAGGACCTATAGCTGTGCCTGTCATAAGAAGTTGGAAGTCCTGTATATAGAAAAGATCGATGTCTCTCATGTACTCAAACATTTTAGTTGAGTTTTGCCAGTTGTAGGTTGCGTAGGCATTGAATTCTTCTTGAGTGAATTTTGATCTCCCAGCTCCGTGAATTTCCGACCATAGACCTTCTTTGAACCCTGTATAGTTCCTCAAGACTCGCTCGTCCACCTCCACGTGAGAAATCGTTAGATTTCCCATGGAGAGTCTAGGGGGATAATTCACCCCTAGGGAAACCCATACGACTTTTTCAAGAAATCCTTCTTCCATCATAGTTTTGACCGACGGGTAGAGCATGTTAGTCACTCCTCCAGGAGTGAATTCGTAATCAATTCCTTCCTCCAGACTCTGAATATCTAAAGGGTCTGGTAGTTCACCGTACTTTTCAAGGAGGTCATTATAACTTAATTTGAACCTTAATATCGGAGTTTGACTGGCTACACATATTTTCATCTGATACCAATAGAAGTAATCATTAAAAGGTTTCTTACAACGGTTTGAGCAAGAAAGCAACTGAGTTTGCGATGTGGATGAATTGCGGAAACCCAATTATAAACCTCGCAAATATCAACTCAGTACTCTGGGGCACAGGGGAATCAAAGCCTGATAAACCTGTAAAAAAGGATGGAGATGGAGTAAGACCTTCCCGCTGTATGAAGAAGGAACCTCAAATCGCTTGCGATGGAGAGGATGTCAGAAAATGCTTGAGAATTAGCTACTGAAGAGCTGCAAAAATCCAGGCACATTCTCAGTCGCCAGTTCCACTAATTTTGGGTAAACGATTGTATTATATTTATAAGAAATAATTACACACTATTCCGTTAAGCTGGTGCAATTCAGTATAATCTCACCAATAGCAGTCAACTGGAACAAGAGCCAGTCCAAAGCAATAGTGTTGGCATTATTGGGATTCATAGCCGGCAGAGTTGGAAAGCTTAAGTATTTGATTTTCAAGGTAGATTAATGCTAAAAGATGATTTCTGGGATTACTTCAACAAGAAAGGTGTATCCAAAGAAGATGTAAAGAAGCTATTGAAGCAGAGCGACCAAGTTGTAGATTACGAACGAAGTGTACTGAAGAATGGAAGATACTGGCAAATTTCCAAGGACGAAGTCAGGTCGTTGTACTCTGTTATCAAGGAAAAGGAACCCAAGATAGTTGTAGAAACAGGCATGGGCTCTGGTGTGTCAACTACGAGCATTCTTAGTGCGATGGGACCGAAAGGGAAATTGATTAGCATCGATCCAGGAATCCCGTACGGAAAGGGAGACAAAGAAGTAGGTTTCATAATTCCAGCAAATCTTAGATCGAACCTCACTTATGTGAAAGGAACATCTTCTGAAAAGTTGAAGGACACTCTGAGCTCTATTAAAAAATTGGATGTATTTTTCCACGACTCGGACCATTCTTATGAGAACGTAATGTTTGAGCTTAACTCTGTTTGGTCAAAGATGGAAAAAGATCCACTGATAATTGTGGACAATTTTGATTGGTCAGAAGCAGCGAGTGACTTTGCGAAAGAGAAGGGAATGAAACTGAGAAATCTTGCCGATGATCTCGCTTTGATTTCCAAGTGAAAGTTCCCCTTTCACTTGCCATTAATAAAGTCTATGGAATCTGTAATCTCCCTTGCTCCGGTGTCAATTCCAGTCAGCCAGTAGAAATCTTGAAACATTCTTGATTTCATTTCGTGGATATGTCTGGATTCGTAGTGCTTGAACTCAAAGTCAGTGCTGGTTCGGTAAAGTATAAGGTTACTTGCACTTCCCTTGTACCTTGCCTTCTTATCTCCAGACAATAACTGTCGCCACTCCTCATCACCAATCTTACCCTCTGAACGCCTTATAATTGACTCAGCAGCAATTCTGACAAAATTCCACGAAAATGACCTTCCTTCAAACAAGAAAACCGTATGAGAAGAGCCTACCGAAAACAAAATTCTGGAAAGCACGACTTTTTTTGTAGGGTCTCTAGAAAATGATTCCAATTTTCCCTCAAGAAACTGCTTAATCACTCTCTGCAGGAGCCGTTTGTTCAAACGTCTATCACAAAAATAAACATATTCTTTTTGAAGCGATATCCTGAGGTTCACGAATTCGTCTGTTTCAAAATACCCCCTTACCATAATACCTTTAATTGAATCTACTATCTTGCATACCTTCAGTGGATCACTATGAGCCACTTCTATTATCGAGGAGGCAGATCTTACGTGCGAGTCTGTCCTTGATGATCCATAGACTTTATTGACTCCGATTGGGGCAAGCGCCTTTAGTATTTCGCCCTGTACTGTTCTCAAGTTGGGCTGGACCTGGAATCCAAAGAACGAATCGTCATATGCTATCTTGAGCAGGCAGTATCTCATCTTTGTACCTCCTGGACAATCTGTCCGCATACTTGGTCTGGGGGAAGTGTCCTTCATTTGTCAGGAATTGCACACTCGATTCTAGATCTGCTAAATAACCCTTTGAAACAAAATACTTCCCGATTCTCTTACCTATCTTTTAGCTCCCCAAGATTATATCTCCCTCTCTCTCATGTCCAATCAACAGACTCTTAGCAATCCCCACAGTTTCAACATTCTTCGATACACCAACGAGTGTGGCGATACCCCTACCATCTCTATGAATCATTCCATTCCCGTCAATCACATTCACAGCTTCTTTTTTCACCAGCATTTCAAGGATCTCTCCTTCCCGAAGGTAGAGATAATTGGGAATGTAAGGAGATTTTGCTTCTCTAACTGCAACTTCATAACTGAGGTCATCCTGGAAATCAACGGCTACACCTACACCCCTTCTTCCAGAATAGGAAATGTCTAATGCAACAACTCTTTCATAAAGTTCATCCTCCTTTTCCAAGTCAATTCTGTTCACTTCCTCCCTAAATTTTTTGAGGGGAAAATTAGATTTGAATTCGTCAAATCTGATTCTGTTGTAGTTCTCAACTCTGCCATTTGATATCCGAATGCCATCCTTCCTGAGTCTTCTTACCTTTTCCTCTACTCCATTGGGATTAGTATAACCACCCAATTTTCCATCCGACATTATGACCCTGTAACAGGGAAGATTGTCTGGATCATCGTTCTCTGAAAGCATTTCTCCCACGGCCCTTGAAGCAATAATGTCTCCGAGCTGTAAAGCCAAATCTCCATATGTTGAAATGTATCCCTCAGGGATTTGAGCTAAAAGATCGTAGAATTCCTTGTAAATGTTAGGCTTGTCAATCATTAATGTTGACTTCCAGTTCCATCAATTCTTCCGCCGCTATGACATTTTGGAAAACAGATTTAGCTTCATCCACGATTGGTTTGATGTCGTTATATCTGGGACTGAAGTGAACTAGAATAAGTTTGCGCGAGTTGGAGTCCTTCGCCTGGATAGCCGCATCCTTTCCCGTTGAATGGCCATAAGAAGTCACTTTCTCTTCATTGCTTTTTTCACCAGTTGACTCGTGAATAAGAACGGAAGAGTCTTTGAAAAGGTCAAGCAGGTTCTTGGCTCTCCTTGTGTCACCAGAATAAGATACCTTCCTTCCTTTCCTTACTCCTGCAGAGATATCCTCTAGATTGATTGCGTTTCCATTAACCTGTGCAGAACCCTCCTTCCTGATTTTTTCCAATAAACGTCTCGGGACCTTGAGGCGTTCGATCTTTGATTCGTCCAATTTGGCGTAGTCCTTCTCTATCAATGAATAGGAGAGGGCTGGAACCGTGTGGCTTGCCTCAGCATAAGCGACAGAGTAGTCTCCAAAATCTACTGATGAATTCCCTTTCAACTCTTCAATCCTTATTTCGAAATTCAAGGAATAGTATCCAATTGAAAGTAAATTTCCAAGGACTGAAGAAGCTCCAATCGGGCCATAAATTTCGAGAGGATCCGTTCTCCCGTAAAAACTCATCGTCTGGATCAACCCAGGAAGTCCTAGGAAATGGTCTCCGTGGAAATGGGTAATGAAAATCTTTCTAATCTTCATCAGAGAGAGTGAGCTCTTCATCAGTGCAGTCTGGGCACTCTCTCCACAGTCGAATAGAATTGCCTCATCATTGATCCTTATTCCCACGCTCAGAGTGTTCCTCTGGGGGGTAGGCCATGAACCTCCCGTTCCAAAGAAAAAGAGTCTGATGGAGGAGATCATCCAGATCTACCGAGAATCTTCAGCTCCACTTCGTGCATTTCTACCGGGCTGCTGTGTGTCCGGGGTCTTGGTGGAAGGAAATAACAGTCGCACGATGAGGTGTCAGATAAGAATATGTCAAACGCTCCTATCTTCTCCGAGAGCCTTTCTATTTCTATCTTGTCAAATCCTATAAGCGGTCTAAATATAGGTATGTTAATTTTCTCCTCAATGGTGTTCAAATTATCCAGTGTTTGACTAGCCACTTGTCCCAAATCTTCTCCTGTTATAATCGCTTTTCCTCCAATCTCTCTCGCATAATTTTCCCCTTCCTTGTACATCTCTCTCTTGCAGAAGAGGCAGGTCCACCTTGCTTCCTTAGTCTTTCTGAGTTCCATGACAGTCTTGCCTATCATCTTCCTGTGGTCCATGATTTTGATCTCGATTGGATATGGTGAATATTGCTCAAGCAGTTCCTTGTTCCTGAAAACTTTCTCCAGCGTCCTCGAACTCTGAAAATAGTGAATGAGGTTAAGTTCCATTCCCCTCTTTAACATCATATATGCTGCGACTGGAGAATCAATACCTGCAGAAATGAGCGCGACTCCTTTCCCCTGCGATCGTACCGGCATACCCCCAACGCCCTGAACAGTTTCGTCATAGATGTACGAAAATTTGGACCCTATATCCACTCCTATGTTCTTGTCATAGTTGAACAGGTCTACCTTAGCCTCCGGGTTGGAATCTAGTACTAACTCTCCCAGTCTTGCTGAGAAATCCTGAGAAGTCATCGGAAAGTTCTTGTCCCTTCTGTTGACGGTAATCCTGAACTTGCCATTCACTCCAATTTGTGAAATCCTTGTTTCGATTTCTGGTATAGTGGAGTTGACTTTCTCAACGACAGAAAACGATGCAATTCCAAATACCTTTGAAAGTAAATGATCAACCCTTTCCTCGGAGTCAACAATAAGGCGAGACTCTTCTCTAATGACGTTCCCCCTGATGGAACTCTCGTTTAGTTTAGCCATTATGTTCCTTGAAAGTAACTCCTCGAAGTAATTTCGATTATCTCCTTTTGTACCTATCTCCGAGTATCTTACGAGGGTGAGCACCAGGGTCTAAGGTATCCTCTTTTATGAACCTTTCTTAGTTTAGAATGTGTACACGGGAATTCGATTTCAGCGTCTTGACTGATGAAGAAACGGCGATCATTTACTATTAGAATTTTAGTTCGTTTCATCCTAAATAAAAATTTATAACAATGCAGTATATTAGTTCGGAAATGACCAACTTAAGCGATTTCCTTCACATTGCCATAGAACTTTTCGTCGTTGTCGATCCATTTGCAGCGATGATCATGTTCATCACTTTTGCAAAAGGAGAAGACGTGAAGGAAAGGAGGAGACTGGTAAATGATGCCACTATTTCCAGCTTCCTTATCTTGTTGTTTTTTGCTTTTGTAGGCGCCTACATCCTTCTTTACTTCGGGATCTCCATAGCCGCTCTCGAAATCGCAGGAGGAATCCTGATTCTTTTAACTAGTATTGAAATGGTGACTGAGGGAGATAAACCGTCCGGGAAGAAGGGCACAAGCGAAGCTGACCCTGTTAAGAGGGACGTCGGCATAGTCCCGTTAGGCACACCACTGCTGGCAGGTCCAGGCGCAATCTCGCTTGTCATTCTACTGATGCACGATTACAACTGGGGATTAGTCATTTTGGCGATAGTGGTTGTATCCGTGATCACTTATATTCTATTCCTCTCAAGCTTCTACATATACAACATAATAAAGGAGAAAGGAGCAAGGGCACTTACCAGGGTGTTTGGTATTCTTGTGGCAGGATTTGCTATCCAGTACATTCTGACCGGGGCCTTACTCTTCTTCCACATTCACGTTTGACCGGTTCCAAATTTATTAATAACGTTGAAGGATTGCATTGAAGTGACGGTTATCAAGGCAGATATTGCAAACGTGCAGCAGATCATCGATGGTATGGAGAGGGGACCGGTGGTTCTGCCGACTGAGACGCTGTATGCGCTCGCTGTTCCTATATCCAACAAGTCTGGATATGATGCCGTCTATAAACTTAAGAATGTCAAGATGCTGAGTGCAAGCCCTGTCGGATTCTATGGTTTGAGAGATATGGAGAAATATTGCTTGATGGACGAAGGTACAAAGAGAATCGCTAGGAAACTTCTACCGGGACCTCTGACGCTGATAATAAAGTCCAAGGTAGAGGCGCATTGGGTTGTGAACGAAAGAATAGCTGCAAGGATTTCTTCAAGTTTACTTGTTAGGGAGATCATCAGGAAAGTAGGGCCAATAACAATGGTTGGTGCAAATATACGTGGCTTCAGGTCCTCTGCAAACCTACAGGAAATAATGGGGCAGTTTGGGGATAAGATAAAACTCTATGTTGACGGAGGAGAGATAAGCGGTGTTCCATCCACAATATACGATTGCACAACCAAGAAATTGTTAAGGGAGGGAACCATTACTCTCAAATCGATTAAGGAGGCCGAGAATGGATTACGATGATTATGTCCAGTCAGGAAAAGTAGCTTCCAAGGCTAGGAAGGAAGGATACAAGATGATAGAGGAGGGTGTCGAACTCAGAGCGGTTGCAGACTACCTAGAAGAAATGATCAGGAAAGACGGTGCAAGCATTGGCTTTCCGGTAAACCTTTCTATCAACCACGAGGCTGCACACTTCACCCCGGCCCCTGATACGGATCTAAAGTTTCAGCAGGGAGACCTTGTGAAACTGGATCTGGGCGCAGAGGTAAATGGCTGCATTGCAGATACTGCAGTCACAAAGGAGGTGTCCACAAACGACTGGACCAACCTCATAAAGGCTTCACAGGAAGCGACGGAGAATGCTATAAAGAAGGTCAAGGTCGGAGCTCTCACCTCAGAGATAGGGAGGGAAATCGAGTCAACTATCAGAAAGTACGGCTACAATCCGGTATACAACCTGACAGGACATACGCTAGAGAAGTACGTGCTTCACGCGGGCACCTCTTTTCCCAACTACGACGATGGTTCAAGAGTGCGACTGTACCCGGGAATGACTTTCGCGATCGAGCCATTTGCGACTACCGGAAGAGGGAGGGTAAAGGGACTCGAATTTGGCAACATCATGCTCTGCTTGAAAGAAGATACAGACGAATCTATGAAGACACTCCGCAAGATATCCAGAGGACTCCCTTTCTCGATGAGAGATGCGGCTAGAAGTGTAGAAAACTACGATTTCGTCGTGAAAGAAGCCCTTAAAAAGAAGTACATCTATCCGTACCCAGTACTCAAGGAGAACAAGGGCGAAATGGTTGCTCAGACTGAGCACTCCGTCTTTCTGAGGGAGGACGGTCCTATAGTAACAACTTTGTGACTTGTTCGTCCACTTCTGCATATAGCTGGTCCAGGTTTCCATTGCTGTCAATATAAGTGAGGTTCTCCAGCTTCCCCTTCAAGCCGTAATATAAATTCTGGACGCCTTCGAGGTATTCCCTCTTCTCGAACCTAGAGACTGCTCCCCTCTTGGTCACCCTTCCCAACGCAACATCAACATCACAATACAGGATGAAAACGTGAGTGGGGAGTACGGGAAGCAACCTTGCAGTCTTGATGAAAAAATCGAAATATTGATCGACATCCTTGAACATCTTGCTCAGGTAGTACCCCTGATATGCATAGCTGGAGTATAGCGAACGATCCGACACGACATTTCCCCGATTGCTTCCTTCCTTCAACTTAGCTGCTCGGTCTGCCATGAAAAGAAAGAAATCAGTCACAGGGTCCCAATCATTTGCATTTATCAAAGACCCAATATTTCCCGACGAAGGTTCTTGCACTGTTGCAAAACCGAACTTTTCTGCTACGTGCCTCGCAACGAACGTTTTCCCCGTACCATCTATGCCTTCAATCGCAAGATAGATGTTAGAAGAAGGAGTCAATACTCCGCTGCACCCCCTGTTTCCTCGTTTCCCTCACTCTACTAAGCGCAGACGTCACTCTCTCAGGAGAGAAGTCGTGATTTGTAACAAGTATCTCCGACGCTTTCTGCTCATTCAGTTCAGGAATCCGGATATGCCCCGGATCGACCACGTTCGGATTGAGAAATATATCCCTTATCTCTTCATAGTTCTCGATCTTGATATTTGAGATGTTTCTTAGAGAACCATTCTTCTTGATCAGCTGATATGCCTTCTTGGGGCCAATCCCCTTGATCCCATCATTGAAATCGGTGCCAATAAGCATACCCATATCAACCAGCTGTTCCCTCGTGATGCCCAGCTTCCTAAGGATCTCATCATTCACCAAGATTTCCGGTTTTACATCAACCACTCGTCCAGTTCTACCATATCTCCGCTTTCCACTGATCGTTAGATTTCTTATGAGACGGGGAGAACCAAACAAAAGGGAATCATAGTCCTGGGAAACGGCGGAATAGACTGATCCTATCCTGCACAGATAAGATGCTTCGGCTTCGCCTTCCGATGGAGCGTCCACTACCGCAATACCGATTGAATTGAGCAGTTCCTTGGACTCCGCAATCATCTCAGCTGTGAGTCTAGAGGTCCTCGAAGCAAAACTCTTCGCCTTTTCGTAATCTCCCATAGCCAAAGACATTCTATACTCCTCTTCTGCCTTTTCCTTCAGAGCAATCCTTTCCTTGATCGTCTTGTCTTTCAGAGCAGGTGGTTTTCCATCGAAGACGTAAACTGGTACTATCCCGGTCTCGAGCAAACTGATATTTCTGTAGAAGAGTCCGGAGAGATGGGAAGTAATGTTCCCATGACTGTCCTTGAGAGGGCTTCCATCGTATTCTCGTATGTTGCTAAGGAACTGGTAGATGACGTTAAAAGCATCCACGGCCAGCATTCTCCCCTTGAGAGTCTTGAGATCGACTTCACTTTTCTCAAGCAGGGAGGATATATCTACACCCATCTTATTTATATAATGAAATCCGGTTAAAAAAGCTATTCGATGCCATTTTCAGTGATTACGAAGGGGCATTTCACGTCTTCGGGAAGGCTTCTGTGCTTAACGACGGTCAACTCCCTTCTACCGGTCCCCAGTTTCCGGATCATGAAGATGGCCTTTGCAATGTGAGACAACGCACTTCCTCCAACGGGTTGGACTTCGCTGGTCGACTTGTCCGTGTAGACCTGGTTGACCAGAATAACAGGAATATCCTTGGAGAGTGCTAGGTTGCTGAGCATCTCTATCTGGGTGTTCAAGGTGTTCGAAGTCTTCTTACGAAGCTCTGCCCTTATCTCTCGTTCAACCCTGTAGTGAACTGTTATCGTATCAAAGACCAGGAGCACCACATCATTCATGGACTGCACCAGATTGAGTATCTTGGGTACTGATTCCAGCTGTTCCTCATAACTCCTTATCCTAAAGAACTTGAGATTAGAGAGTGATGGCTTGTCCCTCGTAATCTGTGAAATTCTTTCCGTCGAAACTCCCTCCGTATCGATGAAGATTACTTTTCCTACCTCGGCCGACTTGATAGCAGCGAAAAGGACAAGGTTAGTTTTCCCAGATCCGGGTTCCCCATATATCTCAGTGATTATCCCCTTCTCAAAGCCTCCTTCGATACACTTATCCAAGCGAGCCAGGCCGGTTGAGATTCTTTCTGTCATT